>CAYJMZ010000335.1:0-2927 GCA_964370995.1 uncultured Fimbriimonadaceae bacterium
CCCCACCCCCCCCCCCCCCCCCATCCCCCCCACCCCCCCCCCCCTTACCCCCACCCCCCACCCGTCACCCCCGATCCCACCCCCGACGCGGTACAATTCCAACCTGAGGTGAACCTGAAGATGGGTGCGGCGAAGAAGACGTGGCGTGAGAAGGTCGGCCTGGCGGAGATGCTGAAGGGCGGCGTGATCATGGACGTCGTGAACGCCGAGCAGGCGAAGATCGCAGAGCAGGCGGGGGCCGTGGCCGTGATGGCCCTGGAGCGCGTGCCGGCGGACATCCGTCGCGACGGCGGCGTGGCCCGCATGAGCGATCCCGAGATGATCCTCGCCATCAAGGACGTCGTCACGATCCCCGTGATGGCCAAGTGCCGCATCGGCCACTTCGCCGAGGCGGAGATCCTCGAGGCCCTCGAGGTGGACTTCGTCGACGAGAGCGAGGTGCTCACCCCAGCCGACGTCGCAAACCACGTGGACAAGCACGCGTTCACCGTGCCGTTCGTGTGCGGGGCGCGCAACCTCGGCGAGGCCCTGCGCCGCTGCGCGGAGGGCGCCGCGCTGATCCGCACAAAGGGCGAGGCTGGCACCGGCGACGTCGTCGAAGCGGTGCGCCACATGCGGGCGATCGTGTCGGAGATCCGCCAGGTGCAGGGCGCGCGCGCAGACGAACTCTACGTGCTCGCCAAAACCCACCAGGCGCCCCTCGAGATGATCCAGTACGTGCACGAGCACGGGCGTCTTCCGGTGCCCAACTTCTCAGCGGGCGGCATCGCAACCCCCGCCGACGCGGCCCTCATGATGAAACTCGGGGCCGAGACCATCTTCGTGGGCAGCGGCATCTTCAAGTCGGGCAACCCCGAGCGCCGCGCCAAGGCGATGGTTGAAGCCGTGCTGTTCTACCAGGACGCCAAGAAGCTTGCGGAAATCAGCCGCGACCTCGGTGAACCCATGGTCGGCATCAGCGCCGCCTCCATCCCCGAATCCGAACTTCTCGCACCGCGCGGCTGGTAACTGTTTAGGCCTTGGGCCTTGGGATTCGAACAGGATGGGGGATAGCGATTGACCACACTACCGGGTAACCCTGACGTCATCATCGTGGGCAATACGTCCGAGGATCCGTTTGCCATCGATGTGGCCTACGCGATGCGGCAAACGGAGGATATCGCGGACATCATCAGCATGAAGACGTTTGCGAACTCGGAGTTCTGCCCGCGCTTCATTTCCGACGAACAAGACCTCACGCGCATCGGACAGAAGCTGAACGGCAAGATCGTGGTGATCGTCAGCACCTCCAACCCAACGGCAAGCCGCCAGAATCTCGCAATGCGCAACATGTTGATCGCTCGAGGGGCGAAAGAAAACGGCGCGCAGGAAGTCGTCTTGCTCGAGCCCGATCTGTTCTACAGCGCACAGGATCGTGGCCCCAGGCGCGAGCCGGGAACCACGCCCGAAGAACGTGATGTACGGGACCTCAAGAAGTTTGATGGCCAACCGTTCACCGCAAACCTTTATGCACAGTTGCTGAAACTTGCGGGGGTCGATCGCGTGATCACGGTGCACAACCATTCCCATGCCGTGCAGACGCTCTTCAGCCATGAGTTCGGCAGCAAGTTCCACAACCTGATTCCTTACCAAATCTACATCGACTACCTTCGCAATTCCGATATCGTCCGCTACGGGCCGGACGGCGAGGGGTTGGCCCTTTGCGCGCCCGATCAAGGGGCGCGAGGTTACGTCAAGGAGATGTTTACCCGGCTAAACATGCCGAAGGCGAAGTTCATTCTGTTGGACAAGCAACGTTCTGGGGAGCGCGAAGTCGAGATCTCGCTACACCCTAAGAGCGAATCTACCTTTGAAGAGATCCACGGTCACGACGTGGTGTTGCTGGACGATATGGTTCGCACGGGTTCCACGGTAGTAGAAACATGTCACTTCCTGAAGCAAATTCAGCCCGGTCGTCTAGTGTTTGGAGTGACCCACTTTTACGCAAGTGCCGAGGGCCGAGAGAAGATGGCGACCACAGCCATCGACGAAATCCTCACCCTCAACACCCTGCCCACGGTCCTGAACCGCGACGTTCAAGGACGACTTCGCAAGAAGATGGTCGTGCTGAAGATAGAGAAATGGCTGGCCCATAACCTCTCAGCAATCCTGGGCCTGCCACCACCCGCCGGCGACAGTCTTTATCAGATCGACATGTCCTCAAAGAACCCGCGGTTCATGCGCAAGATCTGGTCGAATGACCAACTCCCGTCCTTGCACGCAGAGCGCGAGAACGGCCGCTAGGTATGGAGTGCTCGAGAAGGAGATGCCTCCGCAGCCCCGCTGTGGAGGGCTTCCCTAGCCAGGCACGGTGAGGGCCACGTCGACCCCCTGATCGTCCGAAAGGATGTTGGCGCGCACGCGTCCGCCGTTGTCCTTCAGGTCGTAGCCCACCGAGTACAGCAGGAATCCCCCTTTCTCCCGCTTGTAGCGAAGCGGCTTGCCGTCGAACGGGTCGAGCGGGAGGCCTGCTGCCGTGGCGGGGTAGTGGCCGTCGCGGGCGCGTTGGGCGCGCAGGTCGAAGGAAGCCGCAAGCATCCGTTTCTGGGCCTCCAGTTTCATGATCGTGTTGCCCGCTTGTGAGAACACGGGGAACACGATTTTGGCCAGCACATCGGAGGGGTGGTGGCTCATCTCGACCTCTTGGCTCATCACGTCCAGGGCCTTGGCCAAGGGGCGCGGGTCCAGCGAGTGCGTGCCCTCGGCCACGACCGCGTCGTTCCACCGCTTGAGGATTCGCGCCTGGTACGCGCGCCGCACGAGGTTGGAGTTCACCAGCGGAGGGCGGGCGAGGAGCGTCAACGAAAACCAGGGCTTGGAATCCGTACCTTGCAGCATGAGGGAATCGAGATGATCGACCTCGTCGAACGCGTTGAACTGGAACGCCA
>CAYJMZ010000336.1:0-2927 GCA_964370995.1 uncultured Fimbriimonadaceae bacterium
CAGGGTGGGGGGCCATTCCGGCATGCGTTCGACATGCCCGGAGCCCCTCACCCCCTGCCCCCTCTCCCCCGGAGGTGCGAGGGGGATCACCGCGCAAGTCTCGCGGCCAACTCGGCGGGTAGCCTACGGGTTCGATGACGACCCTGCTAGCAACGTGGCGCGAGCCTGGAAAAGTCGCGGTTGAGGCCGCATGGAAGAAGCGCTCCGAGGGCGCGGATCTGCGCACGACCCTCGAGACGGGCCTCGCCGTCGCCGAAATGGACCCGTCCCTGCTCGCGATCGGCGTCGGCGCCCTTCCCAACAGGGATGGCGAGCTCGAACTCGACGCGTCGATGATGGACGGAACCGACCTCTCGGCGGGCGCCGTGTGTGCAGTGCGCGGCATCGTTCCCGTGATTTCGGTGGCCCGCAAGGTGCTCGAGGACACGCCCCACGTCATGCTCGCGGGCGACCAGGCACGCCGGTTCGCGATCTCCAAAGGCTTTCGGCCGCGCAACCTGATGACCGCCCAGTGCATCGCGCGCTATGAGGAGTGGCAGCGCGATCCGGCCTCCGCGGAATCCAAATACCTGCACACCACGGACGAACACAACGGCGACACGATCGCCATGCTCGCGTGGGAGTCCCCTTCCCACGTCGTGGCGGCGTGCTCGACCAGCGGTACGGGCTACAAACTGCCCGGGCGGGTGGGCGACTCGCCCATCGTCGGGGCAGGCATTTACGCGGACGACGAGGTGGGTTCTGCGGGCGCCACCGGATTCGGCGAAGAGCTGTGGAAGGCGGTGGCCTCGTTCCGCACCGTCGAGGCGATGCGCCGCGGGCTGTCGGCGCAGGACGCGTGCGACGAAACCATCGCGCAGATGCTGAGGCGACAGACCGCGCCGCGCACGATGCCCTGTGTGGTGATCGCGCTGCGCAACGACGGGGATTTTGGCGCGGCGACCACCGAGGGCGAGTTCCCCCTGTGGATCTGCCAAGACGGCAAGATGGAGATGCGCGTGTACAACGCACCCAAGTAACACAATGGCACGTCTCATCGGCACCGCGGGACATGTGGACCACGGCAAGACCACCCTCATCCAGGCTCTGACCGGGATCGATGCCGACCGCCTTCCCGAGGAGAAACGACGCGGGATGACCATTGACATCGGCTTCGCATTCGTCGAGTTGCCAGGGGTGGGTCGCGTGTCCATCGTGGACGTCCCCGGCCACGAACGGTTCCTGACCAACATGCTCGTCGGCGCCCTCGGCGTCGATGTGGCGCTGTTGTGCGTCGCCGCGGATGAGTCGGTGATGCCGCAGACCCGCGAACACCTCCAGATCCTCGAACTCCTGCCCGTTGAACGGCTGGTGGTCGCCATGACGCGCGCCGACCTCGCCGATGACGAAATCCGGGAGTTCACCCGGGCCGAGGTTGAGGAACTGGTTGCGGCATCGCGCTTTGGCGAGGCGCCCATCCTCGAAGTGTCCGCGCTCAACGGCACCGGCCTGGACGCCCTTCGGCAAGCGCTTGCGGACGCGCTGACCGGCGACAAGCCAGCCTCTCAGGGTCCGTGGTATTTGCCGATCGATCGTGCGTTCGCCGTCAAGGGGCACGGGTGCGTCGTGACTGGAACCCTGCACCGGGGGACCGTCCGGGTCGGCGACCTCGCGATCGTCGAGCCCGGACACCTCGAGGTGCGCGTACGCGCGATCCACAGCCACGACGAGACCTTGGACATGTGCGAACCCGGCCGCAGGACCGCGCTGAACCTCGGCGGGGTCAAGCTTGAGGAGGTCCGTCGCGGCCTGAACGTCGGGGCGCCCGGTGCGCTGTTCGAGACGCGCCTCATGGACGTACGCCTGACGTGGGTCGCGCCCACCAAGCACGGGGCGCGCGTGCGTGTGTCCGCCGGAGCTGACGAGGTGATCGCCAAGGCGTTCCTCAACGACCACGACGACACGCTCGTGCAGCTGCGCCTCGAGGCGCCCCTTGGAGTGGCCCTCGGCCAACCCGTGATCGTGCGCCGCTACAGCCCGCCGGATCTGCTGGGTGGAGGGCGCATCATCGTGCCCAACGCACGGCAGCGCCGCAAATCTGAACTGGCGTCCACGATTCAGGCGGGAAGCTCGGACGAGGACTCCGTTCTCGAGGCGGTCGGCGACAACCCCGGGGTGCCCACAGACGAGATCTGTCGCGTGCTCGGCAAGACGCCCCAGGCGCTCGGCACGACGTTTGAATCCCTCGTGGCCCAGGGGCGGCTCAAGGGTTTCTCCGGTCTGTGGATGACAGGTGCCGTGTTTGAAGCCTCGGTCACGCGCATGCTCGAGGAGCTGCTGGCGCAGCACGAGAAGGCGCCGACACAGGCGTACATTCCGCGCGAGCGCGTGGTCGACGCATGCCGTCTGAATTGGAGCGGCAAGCCGTTGGACCGCATCCTCTCAACGCTCTCAGCCGACGAGCGACTGCGCGTGAGCGGCACCGGAATCCGCCACCCGTCTTTCTCAGTGCGCCTCACCGACCGCCAACGAACCTTGCTGGACCGCGTCAAAGTCGCCTTGAACGGGCATCCGGTGAACACCCCTTCGTCCCACGACATCGCAAGGGTGATCGCCGTGCCGCCCCAAGCGATCGAGGAGATCCTTCGCGTGGGCATCGAAGCCGGTGAAATCACCAGGGTCGAGGATGGAATCTTCTACACATCAGAGCAGATCGCAGCCCTTCAGGAGCAGGTCCTGGCATTCGCCGCCGGCAAACCCTTCGCCGCCGCGCAGTTCCGCGACGCCATGGGCACCACGCGCAAGTACGCGATTCCACTGCTCGAGTACTTCGACCGCATCCGGTTCACCACCCGCGTCGGCGACCAGCGCATGGTCAACGTTGGGTGATGGGTGGTGGGATAGGTCCTATGCGTCATATTCGTCCTATCAGTCCTATCTCCCCCACC
>CAYJMZ010000337.1:0-2879 GCA_964370995.1 uncultured Fimbriimonadaceae bacterium
CTAGGGCCCTGGCTACTTCACCGCGGACCCATCCGCCCGAACCTCCACGGGCTGGGGCAGGTCGAGGCCGGGCCACTGCTTGAGGATCGTGGTTTTGTCGCCGACCAGCACCAGCACGCCGGTTCGGTAGGGCAAGGCGCGGGCCGCCACGCCGTTGAGCCCGCGTGCGTCCAGCGCCGCAATCTCGGCGAGGTCGGCGGTGATGGTGCCGAACGCACGCCCGGCCAGCGCCCGATCCACAGCCTCTCCGAGCAGGCCTTGCAGGGTTGCGAGACCTCCCACCAGGTCCGTCCTCAGGCTTGAGCGCGCCTTGCGGGCCTCCTCGTCCGACAGATCACCGCTCAGCGCGCGCTTGAACTCCGCAAGAAACTCTGACAGCGAGGCGCCCGTCACGTCGGCGCGCACGTCCGAGCTGGCTGCGGCGTAACCAATCGCGCGGGTCATCGTGAGCCGCGAGCCCGCGCCGTACGTGTAGCCCTTCTGCTCGCGCAGGTTGCGGTTGAGGCGGCTCGTGAACATGCCGCCCAGCACCGCGTGGAAGGCGTGCAACGCCTCGCGGTTCGGGTCGCCGAGTGTCGGGGCGGGCATCGCGAACCGGATCACGGTCTGTACCGCGCCGGGCTTGTCCACCAGGAACACGCGCAGCTCGGAGGAGGCGGTGGCCGGCTCGGGCGCGCGTTCGGCGGGCGAGAGGGGGCCGGTCCAGCCCTTGAACGCCGCCTCGAGGTGCGACTTGACCTCGGCCAGACCCAGACTTCCCGCCACGAACAGCCGCGCACGAGTCGGGTTGAGCACACGCGCCGCCGCCGCCTTCAGATCCGCCAAACCCAACGCACCAACGGACGCAAGGGTGCCGTCGGGGGGCCGCCCGTACGCGCTCTCGGCCCCAAACAGCTTCTGCATCGACACCGCGCGCGCGACCGAACCGGGGTCCTGTAGCGCCTGCTCGAGTTCGGCGAGGTGCTGGGTCTTCAACCTGCCCCACTCGCCCGCGTCCCATCGGGGCTCGCGCAGCGACCTGGCCATCAGCGCGACCGCCTGCGGGAAGTTCGCCGCCAGACACGAGAGCGAAGCCGACACGTGGTCCACACCTACTCCCACGCCGTAGCGGGCCCCGAGCCTGTCCATCGCGGCCTCGAACGCCGCCGGCGCCATGCCCACGGTGCCCCGCTCCACCATCGCACCGGCAAGCGTGGCGGCCCCGCCCATTCCCGCCGGGTCAGTGGAGGAGCCCGTGAAGGTGAGCATTTCGAGGGCCATCAACGGCAACTCGGGTCGCTGCCAGTACGCGCCCTTCAACCCGTTGCCGAGCACGAACTCCACCGGAGCGGGAGGCACAAACGCGCGGTCCGCCCCCAAAGCCTGAGACGCGTCGCGCGGGTTCTTCTCCGGCGCGGGGATCTCGGGCACGATTCGCAAAACGAGGCGCGGCTTTTCCAGCACCCGCCTTGCCCAACCGCGCAACCCGTCGGGGGTCACACTGCGGTACCGATCAAGCGCCCGCTTGAACGAGTTGGGCTCGGAGAAGAAGAATTGGAACTCGTTGAGGCGGTCCGCCTTCGCCATGACCGACTGCAAGCTGGACAGAGTGCCAAACTCCCGCTTCGCCACCAGCCGCTGCAGCGCGTCCTTTGACGGGCTCGCGGCAAGAAAGCCCTTCACGGCTTCGTCCACGGCGCGCTCGACCTTCGAAATCGGCACACCCGGAATTGCTGTGGCCTCGATCACGAACAAGGAGCCCAGCACCGCGCTCTGCTGCGACGCGTTCACGTCGGACGCCAGACCCCCATCCACCAATATCTTGTATAGTACACTATCAAACCCGTTGCCGAGAAGATCCGCGGTCAGGTCCATCGCCGCGTCGCCACCCTGATACTGCGCGGGGCTGTGGTACACGACCATCACGCGTGGGGCGGGCACGGCGTCGGCCAGAGTGACATCCTTCGACCGTGCAAGGGTCGCCGGAGCCACGGCACGCCTGGGCACCGCATCCCCGCGAGGGAGAGTGCCGAACAAGGAGCGGATCATCGGCTTGATCTGCGCCGTGGAGAAGTCTCCCGCCACGACCAGGCTCACGTTGCTCGGCACGTAGTACGTCGCGAAGAAATCCTGCACGTCCTTGACCGTCGCCGCCTCGAGGTCTGCGTGCGTGCCGATGACCGAGATGTGGTACGGGTGGCCCTCGGGATACATCAGCTCGTTGAGCTTGAGGTACGCCTTGCCGTACGGCTGGTTCTCATTGCTCTGGCGCCGTTCGTTGCGCACGACCTCGCGCTGAAGGTCGAGCTTTTCCTGGGTCATCATGCGCCCGAGGTCCTCAAGGCGGTCCGCGTCCAACCACAGCAGGGTGGGCAGGAGGCCCGACGGCCCATACGAGTAGTAGTTGGTCCAGTCCGGCCCCGTCGAGGCGTTGTTGGACCCGCCGCCGGCTTCCATGAGGTCGTCGAACGCCGAACCCGGCACGCGCTTCGTGCCCATGAACATCAGGTGCTCGAACAGGTGCGCAAACCCGGAGCGCCCCGGGGCCTCGTCGCGCGAGCCGACCTTGTACCAGAAGTTGATCGCGACCACCGGCGCCGCGTGATCTTCGTGCAGGATGACGACCATGCCGTTCGGCAGAACGAACTTCTCAACCTTAATCTGTTGGCAGACGGCCGAGCCGGTCAGGGCAAGGGCGAGGGCAGCGAACACGGCAATGCGCATTGCGAGACGTTACCCCTCGGGGGTGAGGGGTCACGGGTAAGGGGTGCGGGGTCAGGGGTCGAGAGCCCCCCCCCCCCCCCCCGCGCCCCCCCGCGCCGGCCGGGGGGGGGGGGGGGCCCCCCAGATCGTAGAGGCAGCCGAGCGCCTTGCCGCGGATGTCGGTGATTGCCTGCGCG
>CAYJMZ010000338.1:0-2864 GCA_964370995.1 uncultured Fimbriimonadaceae bacterium
GCTGGTGACGCGGGCGATCAACCCACTCAGCCAGCCCACGAAAGACGAAAGACGAGACCGTCAATCGGGACGATCGCGGCCACGTAGCACAGGCACCCCTGCCTGTGGTCCCGTCCGGGCCGCGGAACACAGGCTGGGAGCCTGTGCTACGGGGCCCGCACAATCCCCAGCCTCCTGCCACCTCGCAAGCGCAGACTCCCCTACCGCCTGATGGAACTCCCCGGCGGTGAGGGTGCTGTCCTTGGCGAGGACGCAGCACTAGGGGCCTTGCACAAGGTGGCGCCACGCAGGCCCTTGTCCATAGTCCGGCGAACTGACGAATCGAACCGCGGCAAACACCAGGAACAGCGCGAAGACCGTGGCGGCCATGCGGTTGAACGCGCGGCTCGACAGGTCGAGGTAGCGTCCCTTCCACCAACCCCACAGGGCCAGCCCGGCCGACAGGGTGAACCCAAGGTAGAGCAGGGGGCCAAGCGGGTGGGCCCGGAACGCGGTGGCCAAATCCATGTGCACCGTGGCGCTCCAACTCGTGGTCAGCCCGCAACCGGGGCACGGGCGTCCGAACACCAGCACCGAGGGACAGGGAGGAAGGCCCAACTGGGTGTGCGTGCCGTGCCCCGCGGGATCGGCGTGCAACAGGGCGGCCACGAGGGTGACGCCCAGCCACAGCCCGAACCAGAGCAGCTGGCCGACAAGGACCCTGCGCGGATGGCCCGGCTCGAAGCGGATCATGTCGCCACCTTGGCCGGGATCACGATTTCCGGCTGGAGCATCGGGCCCACCGCACGCGCGATGCCGATGACCTCCCCTTCCGGATCCGCCACGGCCACGCGCCCCGCCGGCGTGGGCCTGCCGATCCCGATCGGGCGCCCCTCGCGCACGTGGGCGGTCTGCACGGCGTTCAGTTCGATCACGGGCATCGGTTGCAGCGCCTCGCGCAGGGGGATCAGGTTCGCGGGGGACATCTCATCGAGGGACACGGCACCCTCCAGTGTAAACCGACCGATCCCCGTTCTGCACAGCGCTGAGAGGAAAGCCCCACACCCCACGGCTTGTCCGACGTCGTGCGCGAGCGTGCGGATGTAGGTGCCGCCCGAGCACACGGCCCGCATTCGCGCCACGTCGCCCTCAACCGAATGCAGGTCGATTCCCTCGATGAACACCTCCCGGTCCTCGCGCTCGATCTCCTCGCCCCGCCTCGCGTAGTAGTAGAGGGGTTTGCCGGCCTTCTTGACCGCGCTGTACATCGGCGGGGTCTGGCGGATGGCGCCCACGAAGGCGGGCAGGTGTTCGACGAGCGCGGCCTCGAGATCTTCGGGCACCGGGGCCTCTGCGACGATCTCGCCCTCGGTGTCCTGCGTGTTGGTGGTCTTGCCAAACGTAAATTCGGCCTCGTACACCTTGGGTTCCAGAGCGAGGTACTGCAGGAAGCGGGTCGCAGCGCCAACCGCCATCACCAGCAGACCGGTGCCTTGGGGGTCGAGGGTGCCGGCATGCCCCACCTTTCGCGTGCCGAGATTGCGCCGCACCGCGTTGACCACATCGTGCGACGTGATGCCGAGCGGCTTGTTTACGAGGAGGATTCCAAGCATGTGTGCAGCCTTGGAACCAGGTCTCGAACGGCCTCTTCGGGTGTGGCGTCGAACGCGCAGCCTGCGGCGTTGCGGTGGCCGCCGCCCCCAAACGCGCGCGCGACTTCGGCAACGTCGTAGTCCCCGCGCGAGCGAAGGCTGATGCGGATGCGCCCGTGCCGCGGTTCACGGATCAGGGCTGCGATCTGCACGGTGCGGATCGACAGCAGCTCGTTGACAAACCCCTCGGTGTCCTCGTCGCGCGCGCCCGTGGCCTCGAAATCCCGCCCGTCCAGCACGCTGTACGCGATGCGGTCGTCGGATTCGAGCACCATCTGCTCGAGCATGAACCCGAGGAGTCTCGCTCCCGAGAGGGGCTTGCGGTGGAAGATCTCTTCGCTGACGAGGTTGATGTCCCCGCCCAGTTCGAGGAGGCGCGCCGAGAGCCACAGCGCCTGCGGGGTGGTGTTTCGGAATCGGAAGCTGCCGGTGTCGGTCACGATGCCGGTCAGCAGGCACGTGGCGATGTCCGGCGTGATTTCCGCCTCGACGTGAAGGAACATCTCGGCGAGGATCGCGGCGGTGGCTGGCGAGGACGGGTCCACGATGCGCAGGTCGCCCGGCGCCTCGTGCGGGATGTGGTGGTCCACCACGACCAGCCGGGTGCACGCCTCGAAGTACGGCTCTGCGTTGCCCAGGCGATCGAGGGAATCCAAATCCAGCACCACGCAAAGGTCGAATTTTTCGCGCGTGGGTTGTTGGCGGATGCGGCTGACGCCCGGCAGGAACTCGAGGTTCGCGGGCGGCGCATGGTGGTTCAGCACCTCGTTATAGATGCCCATGCCATCGAGAAGATGCGACACGGCGAGCGCACTGCCCAGAGCGTCCCCGTCTGGGTTGAGGTGCGTACCGATGAGCACCGAGGATGCGCCTCGAAGCTCCTCGAAGAACCGGGAAGCGAGCTCTTGCGCCACGTTCACCCCGTGCCGCTCCGCTCGAAAGAGAGTGTCAAACCGGCTCCCATGATACTCCACCGCCCAGATCGGGCCGGTTCTACGTGGCCGCGATCGTCCCGATTGACGGTTCTCCGGCCCGGATACAGACAAGCGGGACGCTCGCTGCCACGGGGATCGCCGACACAAGGTGGCTTCGGCGTCTCGCCGATTCCGAGCCGGTGAGGGCCAAGGTCGGGCTAGTGCTGCGTCAAGCTCAAATAGCCGAGTTCCGGGCATGAAGAGACCTTGTGTGTGTCCGGCAGAGGCTTCCCTTCCGTCGGGTCGGTCCCCCTTTGGG
>CAYJMZ010000339.1:0-2839 GCA_964370995.1 uncultured Fimbriimonadaceae bacterium
GATCAGCACTCCACAGAACACCGCTGAAATGGCGGTGGTCGCGAGGGGCAAGTAATGGGTTGCCTCGAGCAAGGTCACCTCAGTACGCCAACCCGTTCCAGAAGCGGTCCATGACCCGCACGTCTGGATCTTCAACCCGCAGTGACTGGAGCGGCGTGGCCTTCGCGTGGCCGTCGAGCCACAAGATGTTCACGAGGTCCTTGTTGAACCGCGGCCACAGTTGACCCGTGGCGCGCGCGTCGGGTCGCGTGCCCACCCAACGGCTCGGCGGCTCGATGCGCGCGTAGCCGATGGTCGTGGTGATCGTGCCGCCACCCGGCCGGGCCTTGTCCTTCATCGTGGACTCGCCGAGGAACACGGTCTGACTGGTGTTCTCCAGGCTAGTGGCGCTCTTGCCCACGAAGTAGAAGGGCGTGGGGTTCGTGTGGTTGGGGTCCTGCCCCATGATCTGCGTCACGAGGTAGCGGTAGTTGTAGCCGTAGCTCGGGTTCGCGCCCATGATGTAGTAGTGCAGCTCGTTGGCCGGATCGAAGCGGCCGCGGCCCGGGGAATCGGCGAGGATCGGGTCGTCGTCTTTGTCGTTCGGGCACAGGAAGATGTTCTCGCTCTTCGTGTAGGGCAGCAAGAGCACGGGCCAGTAGTAGAACCCTTGCGTGGACGGGATCGTGAGGTTGTTCGCGTCGTAGTAGTACAGGGTGGGCGTGGTGTCGTCGTAGTCGCCGAGATACAGGGCCATCGCGGTGCCGACCTGGCGCATGTTGCTCATGCTGGCGGTCTTCTTCGCGGCGACCTTGGCCTGCGCAAACACAGGGAACAGGATCGCGGCGAGGATCGCGATGATGGCGATCACCACGAGCAGCTCGATCAGGGTGAAGGCGCGTCGTTTTTCCATGCCCCCAGATCACCCCGATCCGGGCGCGATCCACTTGCGCTTTTTGACGGCGGTAGACCGTGGTTGCCGAATCGCGGGCAACGTCGTCAGGGCAGGCAAACCGGCGTCATTTACGCAGGGGGCTGCGATAGGACCGGGCCTTGAGTATCGTCCCCGGTTGTGAACCCTCCCCCCGGGCAGCTCCCGCTAGCAAGGTGCTGAAGAAGGCCGACAAACCGTGCCACCCTCGTGTCGGGGGTGCTTTCGCCGAGAGTTTGCACCACACGCACCCCCAAGATGAGGGTGGCACGGGATCGGAAACGTCCGTAGTGCGAGAACAAATGGTCCAAGCCCCTTCTTCAGCACCCCGCTAGCGGATTCCGCCGCCACGCGGAGGAATGATGAGGGTGAACTTCTTGCCGAGCATCTCGTCCCACTTCGTCTTCTGCGCGGGGGTGAGCAGGGCGAGCGCCTTCTTGTCGGCCTCCGCGCGCGCCTTCATGAACGCCTCGCGGTCGAATCCTCCACCTGGGGTGTCCTGGGGTCGCGGGACCTCCAACGCCGCCTCGATCTTCTTGACCTGATCCGCCGAGAGCCCCAGGGCCTTGGCGACCCTGTCAACCGTGAGGGCCCGCGCACCCTGCGTCTGCAGTTCGATCTGCCGCAGGCGCTGCACTTGCACGGGCTTCAGGATGGCCTCGACCTTCTTCTGCGCCTCCTCACGCTGCTTCTGGCGCTCCTCGGGGGTTACATCCTGCCCGCCAGCTTGGCCCTGCGCTGGGACCGCCGTTTCGATCTTGTTTGCCTGGTCCGCGGTGATGCCAAGTTCCTTCTTGACCTGCTCGTTGCGCAACAGGAACCCGAGGTTGACCCCACGCCCACCTTGGCGGCCGCCGCCGCGTTGGGGTTGCTCGGCGCTCACGCGACCGGTGCCGCCCGGCGCGGCGGGCGGGGTCGGTTCGGCCTCGACCGCCGAGTCCGTGTCGACCGGCGCGGAGCATCCGACCAAGAGGCCGGCGATCACGGCGAGGAGGATCGTGTAGATTTTCATGGTGTTGTCTTGCCACTACGCCTTCGGGGTGCCCCGAGGGTTCCCTGGGGTTGGAGTTCATGCTACTGCGGGTTCGTCTCCAGCCACTCGCGGGCCCCGTTGGTGACCCCTTCCAGGCTCCGCTGCATCTGGTACGGGTTCACCCACGCAAACCCCTTGAAGCCGAGGGCCTTGAGCTGATCGTGGTCGCGCACAACCCGCCATCGAATCGAGCGCATCGGGTCGGGCTCGGGAGTCGGATTGGCTGCGGCCTCGCTCAGCCAGATCAACGTGAGAAGCGTATCCCCGATGAGCACGTTGCCACCCGTGGGGGTTTTGTAGGCGGGAACGGTCACCGTGTCGAGCTTCCCGCTTGGAAACTTGATCTCGAGCACCGCCTGGCCGACCCTGCCGTCCGGGCTGGCCTCCTTGCTGATCGTGCGGACATATTCGCCGATCACCTTGTTGGCGAGGAACGTGTCCAAGAACTTCTCGATGTCGCTCGGACCCCAGCCGAAGTACACCCTCTCGTGCTCGAAGATGTGGTTGGACAGCGCCCGCGTGTTCCGCGTGTACAGCGCGATCCCAATCGCCTCCGCGTCCTCGTCGATCGTGGTGGGCTTCTTGGGCCAATACACGAGGGCCAGACCCGCGATCAGAATCACGGCGACGCCCCCGATCACCCACTTGTTGAGCAACCCGCGACCCAGATTTGCCAGTGTCATCTCTCTTGCCCCCGCATTGTCTGTTCCCGAACCATCAGAACGCCGCGCCGCCCCCTCATCGTAACTCCGTACTTCGACGATTACAATACCCCCTGCATGGCTACCCTCTCGTTGCTTGTCTTCCTACGAGAATTCCGGCCGCCTTCGTACCCGCGACAGTCCCCTTTGGGAGTGCGCGAGCTTGCTCGCCGCCATTCACCCCGGCGACTTGTC
>CAYJMZ010000340.1:0-2827 GCA_964370995.1 uncultured Fimbriimonadaceae bacterium
CTCGCGTTCGAGCCAGTTGCTCTGTCCTTCGCGAACCCAGAGGTCGAGTTCCGTCGGGCGCAGCGCCTCAACCCTCGCAGCCCCCTCGATCGACCGATCGCCGTCACCGGCTTCAGCGGCGAGCAGCGAGTAGTTGCACCAGAAGTTGAGCGCCTGCTCCCGCTCGGCGCAGTCGATGAAACCGCTTGCGTCCTGCATAACGCGCAACGCGTCCCCGAGTCTGTTCGAGTTCCAGAAGTTCTCGGCGATTGCGTTTTGACCAATCAAGTACGCGCGGGCTTTCCGCGTCGTGCGCTTCGCCAGGGAAGGCATCAACTGGCGCGCCGCCGCCATCTGCCCCGATTCGATCAGGGCGAACACCACCATCGCCTGAGTGCGCTGAGCCGCGTCCGTGTTCTTCTGCAGGACCGCAAGCCGGTGGGCGTGCCGGTACCGGTCGATCGCCGCACCCAACGACAGCTCCTTATACAGGAGCCTCCCTTGGAGCTCCAAATGCTCGACCGCAAGGGGATCCCGCCGCTCCTTTGGCGAAGTCAGGCGAAGCAGGTTGTAAAGTTGTTTCGAGCCGAGTGCGTCATGAAGCTGCTGGCCGCCCAAAAGCAGGGCGCGGCCCGCGTCGCGATCGAACTCGGCCGTGCGTTTGACCGCCTGCAGGAACGCGTGTGCCGCGCGCTGCGCCGACGGTCCCCGCAGTGCGACGCCTTGCCCCGAATCCGAGAGGCCACACCGGATCTCCTCCAACCATGGGTGGCAGAGGCCGGGAGCCACCAAAGCATGGCTTGCCGCGCGCCCATCGGGAAGACGCAGATCGATCTCGAAGGCACCCGGGCGGAGTCGAACTCGATCGCACTCGAACTCCAACGCGTCCTCGACAAGCCATCGCCGCAGACGAAACAGCGACTGCCTCACAGCGTTCCTCGCGGAGATGGAGTCCGAATCGGGGTAGAGGCACGAATCGAGCTCGTCGCGGCCGGTCCAGGCGTGCCCTCGGAACAGAAGGCCCAAAAGGAGCACGGCCACCGTTCGGTTGGGGGGCGGACCCAAGCTCCGCCCTCGAAGCAGCACTTCGAATCGGCCTCCAAGCTTCGCCTGCCATGCGCATTGCACAGGGCTCATCGTCTCCATTGTAGTGCGAAAGGCGACGACCCGTGACGGGGGCCGGTGAATTTACCTGACCTCGCAGCGAGCGCGATTGTCGCGTGCCCGGTAACGAGGCCGTAACGGACCCCGGGGTTAGAGTGACGCTAGGTGGACGTGCCGGCGGGACGCATCGACGCGACGATCGTGGCGATCCAGACCGGTGCCGTTCAAAGGAGACATGATGTTCGCAAAGCGCCTAGCTGGCCCGCTGGCGGGTTCGTTGTTCCTACTGACGCCCGCGCAAACCACCGCAGACGTGATTTTCCTCCAGGCGGTGGACGATTCGGCGATCAGCAGTTTTGCTCCCGATCTACCCGCGGGTAATGACGCCCTTCTTTCCATGGAAGGATGGTTCAGTTTGGGCGCGGCGCGACCGCTGTTCAAGTTCGACCTCAGCTCAATCCCCGACGGTAGGGCTTTGCTTTCCGCACAGTTGACGCTGGAACAGGTGGGTCCAGCCGACTGGTCTGGGTTTCCCGCCGAAGTTTGGCGATTGCCGAACGACAACTGGGTCGAAGGCACGGTGACCTGGAACTCCTACGACCAGGCCGGCGGACTTGAGGTTGCCACCTTTCAGGGTCCCCAAGAAGCGGGTCCCAGGGTCTTCGACATCAGAATCGCGGACTGGAACTACGCACAGGACGTGCTGGATGATTCCGTGACCTTCCAGACCCGTTGGGGCGCAGAGCTCAACCAACAATACAAGAGACTCCGGTACAGCAGCAAGGAGGGTGCGGTTGTCCCGATACTCAGGATCGAGTACGACCCGGTCCCAGAGCCAGCCACGACGGCGGTGCTTCTTGGCGGGCTGGCCGCGTTGCTGCGGCGAAGGCGCGGCGCTTTGCCACCCCGTTAAGCAGTCGCAATCTGCCAATCTTGTTGGGTGATCCTCTATCTGACGACCAGCAGATCGAGCAACACGTTCCGTTACATGTACCGCGATTGGGCGCGGCCGATGCGGCGATCGCTCGTGCGCACGACGTACGAGGAGATCATTGCCCGAGGCTCCGTGCCGCGCGAGACGATGTTCTTCACGGATCACGAGCGGATGGGCCCGGACCTGCTCGATCTCGCGCGGCAGCTTTGGGATCAGGTGTCGCCCCACTGCCGTTGCCTAAACGACCCCCACAAGGTGCTCACGCGCGCGCGTTTGCTCCAGACGCTGTTCGACGCGGGCATCAACTCGCACCGGGTGTTTGCTCCGGGCGATGTTCCGGCCAACCTCCGCTTTCCCGTGTTCGTGCGCGGGGCCGACGACCATCTCGGGCCTCTCACCGATCTGCTTCCAGACAGGCCCACCCTCGAACAGGCCATGCTCGGATTTGCGGTGCAGGGACGCTCGATCAAGGACCTGCTCGTGGTCGAGTACGAGGACGCACGCGGGCCCGACGGCACCTTCCGCAAGTTCTCGGCGTTTCGGCTCGGCGACACGATTGTCCCGAGGCACCTGATCGTCGGGGCCCAGTGGGTTCTCAAGGTCAACAGCCCCACATGGCGCACGCACGCCGTCGAGGAGGTTGTTTACGCGCGGGACAACCCCCACGCGGCGGAAGTGCGAAGGGCATTCGAACTCGCGGGGATCGAATACGGGCGGATCGACTACGGGCTCGTGGACGGGCACATCCGTGTCTGGGAGATCAACACGAACCCCACGGTGATGTCCGATCTGTACCGGACTGCCCGCTCG
>CAYJMZ010000341.1:0-2336 GCA_964370995.1 uncultured Fimbriimonadaceae bacterium
GGTGAGGGGTCCCACCGCAAGCGGCCACAAATTGGAGCCCCGACTTCCCACAAGAATCCCCCAACAAACCGGCCCGAATGCCGCACTATCAAGTGTGGGGCAAGAGCCAAGCACCGCCGCCAAACAGGAGATCGCCGAGCGCCTTTGGGACGAGCACGGTGCGGCGGTCTACCGATTTGCGCTCCGCCTGTCCGGCAATCGTTCCGTGGCGGAGGACATCGCGGGCGAGACGATTCTCGCGGCCCTGGAGGCTCTGCAAAGGCGCAACCCGGACCAGCTTCATCGAGCCTATCTGTTCGGCATCGTGGTGAACAAGTGGCACCGGGTTCGCCGGGTCGAGCCCGATCCGATCACGGAGCTGCTTGCCTCCAAGGCTGCCAACCTGGACTCGCTGATCGACTTTGAGAGGGCATTTCGCCAGTTGCCGCCAAAGCTCCAGGAGGTCTTTGTTCTGGTGAGGGCCGAGGGCGTCACATCCAGAGAGGCCGCCGAGGTCTTGAGTCTCCCGCAAGGCACGGTGCAGGCCAGGGTTCACGAAGCCGTGCACCGTATGCGGCGCACTTTGGGCGCTGAGTACTCCGCTTCAACAGCAACACGGGAGGCGCAATCATGAACATCGAACAACCTGTCGACCTCGCCGGCTGGCGCGATCAAGCCGCCGACAACTCCCTCAAGGGTGCAATCCTTGGCAAGATCAGCCGCCGCGATCGGTTGCGCCGCGCGCGCGCGTTGGCATGGGGCTTTGTCTGCTCGGGTGTGGGCATCGCCGCTCTGACGGCATTTGTGCTTCTCAGCACGACGGGGATCACGCTGGCTCAGGTGATTGCGGCCGACCAGAAGGCAGTGTCGTTGACCATCGTCAACAGGCGGATCATGGGTGCAGCAAAGGCTGGCGGATTCACCATCACCACCTGGGTGCTCGGCGACCAGGCCCGAACCGAAGTCCAATTGGCGGCCTCGAAAGAGCCGACGCGCGACTTCTACCACATCGATCGCGAGCAGACGATCTGGTACCGGGCCGGGCTGAACCTCGCGGTCTACGACGGCAAGTTCAAGAACCAGGAGCGGGCGCTCCGCGCTCCTCGGGCGTCAGAGCTTCTCCGGGACTTCAAGGCGGCCCGAGTCGAGGCGGCGCACGACTGGAACGGACGCACCGTGACGCGTTTCACCTACAATGCCGACGTCGCGAACACCGGTGTCGATCAGGAACTGCTGGTCGATCCGGACACGAAACTGCCCATCAAGTTCACCTCCATGCGGGATCACGGGTCGTGGGGCGATGAATGGACCTACGACTACTCGAAGATCGACCCCTCGCGCGTAATCCCGGTCATTCCGCAGGGCACTCGGGTCATCGACAACCGGAAGCAGCGCGCTGCGATGGGTCGGATCGCTCGATCGTCGAAGGGCACGGTCGTCATGGCTGAGATCGCGCCCAAGCAGATCGTCGTGCTCGTGGAGCGGTCGGTGGTGCCCGGCGCGGGGTTCACGCCCTTTGAGATCCGATTGAAGGGGAGGGACGGGTCCGAGAAGTCGTACAAGGGAGACCTCAACCTCAACATCTCGGGCAAGGTGCGGGTCGGAGAACGGGATCTCGTGGCGATCCTGTGGAGCGAGCACCTCACGCCTTGGGATGAACGATGGTTCGGTGAAACCACCGTCTCCGGCCGGGTCCGGATCGCGGACAAGACCTACTCGTTCTCCGAGTTGCCAGCTTTCGCGACGGGCGACGTCCACACCCTGAACGTGCCGTTTGCCGAAGCCTATCGAGCGGCGCACGCAAAGGGAGGGGCGCCCTAACCCTCAACGAGGACTTCAAAGTCGCCCCGGTGCCCGAAGGCGCGGGGGAGTAGCAAGCTACATCCCCGCCAACGCCAACTCACACATCGCTCGCATGCCTACGGGCAGGGCACCATCGTTGAAATCGAACTCCGGCGCGTGGAGGTTGGGGTACCGCTCCTGGCCTTCGCCGAGCAGGCCCAGCCAGAAAAAGCACGCGGGGCACTCGGCGCCGTAGAACGAGAAATCCTCGGCGCCCATTACGGGCTCGACCTCGTCCGGAATGAGCCGGTCGCCAAAGGGGGCGGCGAGGGCGGAACGGAACCGGGCAACGGCCTCGGCGGCGTTGCGCGTCACGGGGTAGCCGTAGTTGAACTCCAGCACGGCGGTTGCGCCGAACGCCTCGGCGATGCCCGACGCGATCTCGCCGATGCGCCCCATCGCCAGAATGCGCGTGTCTTCGCGCAGGGTGCGCAGCGTACCCACGAGCAGCGCGGTGTCCGGGATGATGTTGCTGGCGGTGCCGGCGGCGATCTTGCCGATGGTCACCACCACCG
>CAYJMZ010000341.1:2346-2826 GCA_964370995.1 uncultured Fimbriimonadaceae bacterium
GCCCCACGTTGCGCGACGCGATGGTCTGCAGCGCCGTCACGATGTGGCTGGCCACCACCACGGGGTCGATGCCCAGGTGTGGCATGGCGGCGTGCCCACCCTTGCCCGTCACGAGGATCTCAAACCCGTCGGCCGATGCCATCATCGGCCCGATGCACGTGGCGACCTGCCCGACCCTCAGCCCCGGATACCCGTGGAGCCCGAAGATCATTGCCGCCGGGTTGCCCAGCACCTTGCCCCGAAGCGCGCCGTCCTCCACCATCTTCTTGCCGCCCGCGCCGCCCTCTTCGGCGGGCTGAAACAGCATCAACACGTTGTTGGGCCGCGCGTCCACCTTCGCCAGCACGCGCGCGGCGCCGATCATAATCGACGTGTGCCCGTCGTGCCCGCACGCGTGCATCCGCCCCTCGTGCGTGGACGTGTACGCCAGCCCCGTGTTCTCGATGATGGGCAGCGCGTCCATGTCCGCCCGCAGCGCCA
>CAYJMZ010000342.1:0-2816 GCA_964370995.1 uncultured Fimbriimonadaceae bacterium
CGGGTGCCGGCGCGCGCGGGCCCCCCCCCCCCAACGCCACTATACGGGAGGCTGACCTTCCATCTAGGCGCCACCATTCGCGGTGCGGTTCGTCCTACTTGTAGCGACGACGCTTTCAGGAGGCATTTGAATGGTTTGGACAGCATTGGCGGGCCTTGCGCTCGCCCAGGTCGGCGCGCCCAGCGCAAACGAGGTCACGGTTTACAATCAGGGGTTTGCCCTGGTCAAGGAGGTTCGGGTCATCGACCTGCGGGCGGGGCGGCAGTCGGTGTCGGTCGAAGATGTGGCGGCGCAGATCGAGACGAACTCCGTCGGCATCCGCAGCGTGAAAGACCCAATGGCGTTCGAGGTGTGGGAGCAGAACTACCAGTTCGACCTCATCAGCCCGATGGCGATCCTCAACAAGGCTGTCGGTGGGCCGATCAAGTTCCGGCGGGTGCTTCCCAACGGTCAGATCGAGGTGCTTTCCGGCACGCTGATCAGTTCACCCACGTCCGTGGTGGGCAATCAGCAGGGTGGGTCGACCTCGACCTACAACGGCATGGTGATCCGCACCGATGACGGGCGGATCGTGCTGAACCCGTCTGGCGAGATCGAGGTCGGTTCGCTCCCCGAGGGGCTGATGAGCAAGCCGACGCTCGTGTGGGACCTGTTCGCGCAGAAGGCGGGCCCGCAGACGGTCGAGCTGAGCTACCTCACCAAGGGCACGTCGTGGAAC
The DNA here is from genome assembly GCA_964370995.1 of uncultured Fimbriimonadaceae bacterium. Lineage (GTDB taxonomy): Bacteria > Armatimonadota > Fimbriimonadia > Fimbriimonadales > Fimbriimonadaceae > JAMLGR01. The sequence goes on from CAYJMZ010000342.1 coordinate 719, forward strand.
GCCGACTACGTGCTCACGCTCGATGGCCTTGGCACCGCGGACCTGAGGGGATGGGTCACGATGACCAACTCGAGCGGCGCGACGTGGAAGGACGCGAAGCTCAAACTTCTGGCCGGCGACGTGCAGCGCGTGCAGCAAATGGCCCGCGGGGGCTTTGGCGGGGCGGGGCGTGCGGACGCGATGATGAAGAGCGAGGGGGGCTTCGCCGAGGAGTCTCTGTTCGAGTACCACCTGTACACCCTGCAGCGCCCCGCCACGATCAAGAACAACGAGATCAAGCAGCTGTCGCTTCTCGAAGGGAAGGGCGTCAAGGTCGTCAAACGCCTCATCGTGGATTCGATGCAAACGATGGGCCAGTACTACCCCAGCGAAGGCGAGGTCGGCGTCGGCAACATCAAGCCGCAGGTGCGCCTCGAGTTCGTGAACAGCAAGGCCAACCAACTGGGCATGCCGCTGCCGTTGGGCAACGTCAAGATGTACCAGCGCGACGCCGCCGGCTCCGTGCAGATGCTCGGCGAGGACCGCATCGAGCACACCCCCAAGGACGAGAAGATCTCCTTGGTCGTGGGCCGCTCCTTCGATGTGGTCGCCGAACGCAAGCGCCTCAACTTCACGCGCAACAGCGCCCGCATGTTCACCGAGACGTTCGAGGTCGAACTGCGCAACCGCAAGGACACCGCCGAGTCCGTGGTCGTGCTCGAGCGACACTACGGCGACTGGCGCGTGACCAGCAAGAGCATGGAGTTCGAGAAGCTCGATTCCACCACGATGCAGTTCCTCGTGCCTCTCAAGGCCGGCGAGACCAAGAAGGTCACGTACACCGTCGAGACTCGGTGGTGAAGTGTTGAGTGTTGAGTGTTGAGTGTTGAGTCCGGACCCCTTAACACTCAACACTCAACACTCTACACTTCTCCGCCGAGCCTCAGCGAAGCAAAGGATTGCTTTCGATGAACAACTCGTTCACCCATTGGGCACGAAGCGCCATGGCGTGGACGAGCTGGGGCAGGACCTGTTCGTTGTAGGAGGTGTTCGGCACGAAACACGTGAACGCGAGGTCGTTGCCGAGGCAGCACCACGACCCGAAGTCGTGCCACCACTTCCAACCCTTTCGCTCAAGGGCGTTGAGTTCGAGTGCCGAGTGCGCCTCCATCGCGTCGCCGAGGTCGATCGGCAGACGCAGGGTGAGCGACAGGCCGTTGCCGAGGAACTCGTGCTTGAGGTCGGTGACCACGGCCAGCGTGACGGGGGTTTTGCCTTCGGCGGCGGGTCCAGGGTCTTCGCCCCAAGCGAACTCCGCATGGAGGCTGGAGTGGCTGTCGGTTCGGCACACCAAGGCAAGGCGGCGGATCATCTCGGTCGCTTGTTTCCAGTCCGGCACGCCAATCCACCTGGATGGTTCGGCGCCCTTGGGCACGAAGAACTGGTCGATCGCGTTGACCATCGGATGGGGCCGATCGCGCATGCCGTGCTTGAGGTGCCCCGAGGTGGCGACCGCGGCGCCGAGCCCCTTCGCGAGGAGGGGGCCGCGGTGTTCGGCCGCCGACACCTGGAGGGCGACTGCGGCGAGGAACAGCTTCAGCAACCACTCCTTGTTGTCCTCCGTGACGTACACCGTGCAGTTGAAGCGATACGTGTCGGCCTCGGTGTTGTAGGTCAGCGCGTTGAGGTTCGCCCGGCACATGGCCGAGCTGAGGTACATCTCGCAGTCCTCAGCCTTGCCGCGTCCCCGCAGCAGATCGATCTCGGCCTGCACTCGATAGATGCTGCACATGTTGCGGAACACCCCGACGTCCGCGATGATGGTCTGGGCGTAGTCGGAAGCCCACCATCGGAAGCCGCGCTCGAAGTCGAGGCACCAGTGCTCATCGACGCGCAAGGCGTCATAGACCTCGCCTAGGAACACGGTTCCCAAATCGACACGGGCTTTCCAAGACATAGGGACCTCAATTGTGATCTCAGTATAGGCCATTGCCCGTACAACTGCCAGGGACTTTCAGGTTTGGGTTGGCAGAGCGCTGACGAAGGGGCTTGCATCCTTTGTTCTCGCGCCATGGACGTTTCCGGTCCCGTGCCACCCTCATCTTGGGGGTGCGTAAGG
>CAYJMZ010000343.1:0-2776 GCA_964370995.1 uncultured Fimbriimonadaceae bacterium
CCCCCGAACCTCCCGTGTCAGGTGGCGGCACGGGGGGGGCTCGGCGGTTGCACCCCTGACACGGGAGGGGGGGCTCGGCGGTTGCACCCCCGACACGGGGGTGGCACGGGGAGGGGGGGGCTCGGCGGTTGCACCCCCGACACGGGGGTGGCACGGGAGGGGGGCTCGGCGGTTGCAGCCCTGACACGGGGAGGGGGCCAGCGGGTGCACCCCCGACACGGGGGTGGCACGGGAGGGGTTCTACGACACGTACATCATTTCGAGGCCTGTGACGAACCAGTCGTCGCCGACTTTGATCAGGGTCGCGCGGATGCCGTCGCCGTTCAGGCCTCCGGAGTAGCGGCTGATCAGGGTAATCGCGCTTCGGCCATCGGCTCCGAACTCCACCCAGTCGGTTCCCCGTTCGGCCGCGCTGTGGAAGGTCAGCGAGTTCATGCCGGTGCCGTACATCTTCGGAAGAGTGCCCTTGAACGCATCGGTCCCCCAAAGCAGGGGCCCGTGGTATCCGTACATCTCGAACGGCTTGAGCTGCTTGACTTCGATCACCGCCGGGGTGCCCCAGTTCCCGCCGTAGAAACGCGCTTCCACGCACGCCGCGACGACCTTCTCGCGATCGCCCATGGGCCGTGGCGCGGCGTTCGGGCACGGGTCCACCGCGTCCCCGAGGCCGTCGCCGTCGGTGTCGGGCTTCTGCGGATCGGTCCCGAGGCGGGCCTCGACGAGGTCGGTCAGCCCGTCCCCATCGGCGTCCTTTCGAACGCTGGGATCGAGCGCGAACATCTTGACCCACTCGGATTTGAGGAGTTTGGCCATCGGCACGCCGCGGTGGGAGGTCGGCGCGGGCAGGGTCCAGGTCCGGTCCGTGTACACACCCGTAAACAGGGCCTTCGACCACCCCTGCGGCGTCTTCGATGCGACGTAAAGGTCGGACCCGTTGCCCAGCGCGGCACTGTGGAACAGCCTCCACGTCTTGCCGCCAGAGTCCTTCAGCTCGCTGAGGATCGCGCGCTTGGAAAGGCCCGCGACATCGACGCGATCCTCCCAGCGCATACGGGGGCGACGCCCGTCGCGCGCGGCCAGCACCGCCGAGATGCCAGCCGACCCGCCGGTCCCGGGCAGGTGCACGAACGCCTCCTTGCGCCAATCGCCGGGGGCCTTGGGGTTGGCCAGCACGTCGATCATGAACGCCACGGCCTGGGGGTCCTTTGATCGGGCGACCATTTGGACCATGGTGCCGTCATCTCGTTTGGAATCCGGGGATGACAGATGCTTGCGCAGGGTCGCGACGTAGTTGCGCATCACTTCGTCCTGACGCCCGTGCTTTCCAAGGAGGCGGATCAGCACCGCGCGGTAACTCGATTTCTCTGCGAGGGCCGCGATGGCGCGCGTGAGGGCATCGGTCTGCTCCGGCCCGCACTTGGCGTCGAGCAGCTCGCCTGCGGATTCAAGGAGCCCGTATCGGAGGCTGCCGAGATCATCCTTCATCTCGCGGTCCTCCCACTGCTTCTCGGACTCTCTGGCCCACTCCACGAAGCGGCCGATCAGCGCCTCGGCGGCAACCCCTCCCAACTTCGCGAACTGCGCTTGCTCCGCGTCGTCCAGAAGCTCGAACTTTGCGGCCTGTGCGCGGGCGAGGGCGTCGCGGTCCGCCTGATTCTGTGGCGCGGTCGCCAGCATGCCTGGCAGATACAGCAGCAGGCGGTCGCCGTCGCCGGAGAGCATGCGTTTGCCGTCCGCGAACACCGGCCATCCCGTGCAGAACCTCTCGCTCGACCAGATCACCTTGCCATCCGGGCTGATGTATTGAAACTGGTCGTGCAGTGCCAGGACACCGGCATCGTTCCCGAGCCAGGTGTTGTCGCCCCCAGACGTCGATCCCGGAGATCCGCCCGGCAGACTGTGAAGCGTGCGGCCCGTCTTGAGGTTGAGCACGAGCAGTTTGTCGCCCGACTCTGCGATCATCGACGAGCCCGAGATCCCCGAGAACTCGATGCGAAGATCCTCGCGTTGCCAAATCACCTTGCCGGACTCAGGTTCGACCAGCATCGTGTGAGGGTGCTTGAGCAGGATGCCGCCGGGCACCGCTTGAGGGCGGTCGTTGGTGGCGTACTGCGCGTTCTTTCGCCACAGCACCTTGCGGGTGGCGGGATTCACGCACACCCAACCGTAATCGTCGATGGCGAACACCAGCACATCGCCGCAAAGGGCCATGTCGTCCATGTGAGAGCCTTTGGCGGGTTGGGGCTCCAGCGGAAGGGACCACAGCGTGCTTCCGGTGCCCGGATCGATGGCCTCGAGCGTTCGTTTGGGGCCGAGAAGGTAGAGCGCCCCGCTGTGCCACGCGATCTCGGTTGCACCCTCGGGGAGGGTTCGGAGCACGCGCTCCTTGCCGGTGGCCACGTCGTAGGCGAGGAGCCGCCCGGTCTTCATTCCGCTGGTCGATACGAAGATTTCGTTGCCGCCAAGGATCGCTTGTTGGGTCCAGTCTTCGTGGGTGGTGATCCACGTGGGCTTGCCCTCGTCGAGGTTCACGGCGCCCACACGGTTGCGCGAGATGAAGTACGCCACGTTGCCCCGCACGCCCAGCACCTGGGTGCGCTCGCCCGTGATCAGGGTCCATGCCCGGTGCATGGGCGGTTGGGCAAGCAAACCCTGCCCGGCCAACAGGGTCAAAAGAACGCTACAAATCATCGAGTGCTCCTCACCCCATTGTAAGGCATGGGCGCTCGGATGGGTTCTGCGGCCTGCATGCCTCCGCATCCCCGATGTGGAGGCT
>CAYJMZ010000344.1:0-2774 GCA_964370995.1 uncultured Fimbriimonadaceae bacterium
GAGCGGCTCATGCCGTGCGACGTGCTTGCGGGGTAGCGCACGAACCTCGATTCGATGCCCTCCTGCTGCAGCGCGGTGAACACCTGCTCGCCCTGCTCGATGTTGCACCGCAGATCGCCTTCGCAGTGGATGATCAGGGTCGGGGTCGTCACGCCTTCGAAGTATGCGATGGGCGACTGCTTCCACAGTGGCGCGATCCGGTCCAGGGCGCCCCAAGCTGTGCCGCCGAAGTAGCCGTCCTTGTTGAAGGGGAAATCGCTGCTGCCGGCCATCGACACCATGTTCGACACGCACCGATCCGTGATCGCGGCCTTGAACTCGTGGGTGTGGCCGATCACCCAGTTGGTCATGTAGCCGCCGTAGCTGCCACCCATGACGCCCATCTGACCTGGGTGGATGTACGACTGGTGCTGCATCCAGCGCGTGACGGTCTGGATGTCCTCCCAATCCTTGTTGCCCCAGTCGCCTCGGATCGCCGCGCAGTGTGCCTCGCCGTAGCCCTTCGAGCCCCTGGGATTCGAGTACACGACCACGTAGCCCTGGGCCGCGAGCAGTTGGAACTCGTGGAACACCGTCCACCCATACTGCGTGTGCGGCCCGCCGTGGATCTCAAGCACCGACGGGTACCGCTGGGGGGCAAGGTAGCCGATCGGCTTCATCACCCACGCGTGCACCTTGACTCCGTCCGAGGAGTCGAGCCACACCTCCTCGGGGGTGCTGAATTCCACCTCCTCGTTGAACTCGCGGTTGAGGTTCGTGAGCCGGGTGGGCACCTCGGGGCGCTTGACCAGGTCGTACGCCGCGATTTCGCCAAGGTTCACCGCGTCGCCGAACGTGCATGCGAGGGATTTGCCGTCGTCTGAGAGGGTGCCGGCGCCGATGCAGTGCCATCCGCGCGTCAGCACCTCGGTGCCGCCGGACGCGGTGTTGACCAGCCCCAGCTGCATCTCGCCGCGCGTGCCCACGGTCGCGAGCACATGTTTGCCATCCGGGGTCCACTGGATAGCCGCCGAGTGAGAGGCCTCTTGCGTGTCGCTGATCGAAGACGTCGAGAAGCAGTAGTCGTCGCCGGCGGTCAGGCAGGTGGGTTCGCCGCCCTCCGCCGCAACGACGTAGATCTTCGTGTTGCGCACACCCCAGGGATCGCCCTCGTCCACGTCGCCCGCGTAGGCCAGCCGAGTGCCGTCCGGCGACCAACGCACGGACCCCTTTTCGCCCTTGGGCAGTCCCGGCAGCATCCGCGCCTGGCCGTCGAGCGCCACGCGGTAGATCTGGTCGTTGGCGGGCTCGGCCATCGGGCGCTTGCTCGCGGTGTGCACGACGGCGAGCTCCTGGGAGTTGGGCGACCAGTCGAAGCTGTAGGCACCGAGCGGGGACCCCGCGTACAGTTCGCGGCATTTCCCCGTGGCGACCTCGACGAGGTGCAGTTTGAAGCGCTGCGGTCCGAAGTAGCCGTCCCCATCGAGGCGGTACCAGACGTCCTCCAACACGCGCGGTGGGGTGCTGAGCTCCTCCTCCTCCCGACGCCTTTTGGCCGCCTCGGTCCAATCAGGGTGCTGCTCGCGGAACGTGAAGGCGATCCATTTCCCGTCGGGCGACCACTGCAGTTCGCCGATGGATCCCTCGGGTAGGGCCGTCAGCGCGCGAGCCTCGCCTCCCCCGGTGCTCATCACGTACACCTGCGATGCGGGTTTCTGTCGGCCGCTGACGAACGCGATCGCGGTCCCGTCGGGCGCCCAGCGACCGCAACCCGCTCCGGCATCGCCTTGCGTCCATTGGACCACCGTGCCGCCGCGGTCGACCGTGTGGAGGTTGATCACCGTCTTGTTCTTCTCGCCGATGTGTTTCTTGGAAAAGAGCACACGCGTCCCGTCGGGGCTCATCTGGGGGTCTCCCACAAATTGGATGCGCTTGAGGTCGTCGGCTTGAATCGGTCGCTTGGGCATTTCAGGACGAGCATACCAAACCCGTGGTGCGCGACCTCGTTGCGAAATATCGCAACGACGTTGTACAATCCTTACGATGAACGACTTGGGCGCTTTGATACGGGCCGCGCGCGAAGCACGGCGACCCCGCGTGCGGCAGGTGGATTTGGCGCGGCAACTGGGCATTTCGAAGGACGAGATGTGGAACCTCGAGAACGGCCGCACGGAGCCCAGCGAGCCGACGCTGGTTCAGATTGCCGAGCTGTTGGGGATCACGGTGGAGGCGATGAAGGCGGGTGTCCCAGAGGCGAAGGGGGCATCCGAGGTGCGTGTAGTGGCTCCCGAGGCGACGCGCGTGGTGGTGATCACAAGCCGCTGGAACGAACTGGTGACCCGCGAACTGCGCGCAGGGGCTGATGCGGAACTAAGGCGCGCGGGGGTGGACGTCGAGCACATCGAGGTGCCGGGCGCGTGGGAGATTCCCATGGCGGCACGTGCGGTGCTTTCGCGTTCTGCCAACCGCCCGCAAGCGGTGGTGGCGTTGGGGTGCATCCTGCAGGGTGAGACCCCGCACGCGGCGCTGCTGGCCTCGGAGGTCGGCGGCGCCCTGATGCGGCTCCAGGTGGAGACCGGCGTGCCCATCTCATGGGGCGTGCTGACGCCGGATTCCCTCGAGCAGGCTCTCGACCGGGCCGGCATGAAGCACGGCAACAAGGGCCGGGAGGCCGCGCAGACCGCCTTGGAGATGGTGGGCGTTGTGGCGGATGTGAGCGGGGGGTGAGGGATGGGGACCGCATAGTGGCGCGGACGTCCACGTCTGCGATAGCCCGACGATGCGTTGTAGGGAGC
>CAYJMZ010000345.1:0-872 GCA_964370995.1 uncultured Fimbriimonadaceae bacterium
ACCATGGGCACCGCCGCGTAGAGCTCGCTGCCCAGAAGGGTCATCACCAGCCCGGGCACCCAGCCAAAGGCCATCGCCATCGCACGGGCGCGCTCGACGTCCACCGGATGGCGCGCAAGGTAGCGCACCCCGAGAGCCAGCAAGACAAACATCGCGGTGTACGGCAACAGGTAGATCGCCATCGGGGGCATGCCATCCCACGCGCGCGTCCACTGCTCGGCAACGGTCACCGGTCGCCCGATCCCCGGCGCGGGGCCCACCATCAGCGTGCCGACGCGCGCCTGTTGCGTCTCCCATGCGAGGTACGCGACCATGCCCGACCACTGCACCAGCAGCGCCACCCAAACGTATCGTGCCCACAGGTGCCCACCCACCGTAGGCGCATCATGCCACACTGCCGACGTGAAGAATCGAGCGTGGCTTGCGCCGGTGATCTGGGCCGTTGCGATCACGGCGATGTCCAACGCGTTCATCAGCGCCACCGCATTCAAGGGCGCCGTGGGCAAGAGCCTTCCCGTGCCCAACGGCCGGCAGTGGTTCGATTCGTTTTGGAACGACTACTGGTGGGTGTTCGTGAAGGGCTTCCACTTCCTCGAGTTCGGCCTGCTGTTCTATCTTCTCTGGCGCGCGTTCCCTACGCGATGGTCGTTTGGAAGGGCCTTGGGACTCTCAATGCTGCTGGCGGGGGCGTTCGCGATGCTCGACGAGTTCCACCAGTCGTTCATCTCCTACCGGGGTGGCCGGTGGACCGACGTGCTCATCGACTGGGCGGGCATTGCCACCTGCGCGCTGGTCGTGGCCTGGCGGTCCCGGCGAAAGGGTTGAGGCCACCCGCCCCGCCTGCCCTCTAAACGGCAACCGCCACCCGGGGC
>CAYJMZ010000345.1:972-2746 GCA_964370995.1 uncultured Fimbriimonadaceae bacterium
CTCGGATCCACAATCGGGACGATCATGGCCACGACGGCGACCGCCACCCGGGGCCTCGGATCCACAATCGGGACGATCATGGCCACGACGGCGACCGCCACCCGGGGCCACGTGGCCGCGATCGTCCCGATTGTCGGTCTGGGCGCCAGCAACCCCCATAATCTGCCCATGTCCAGAACTCAGATGGGACCGGCGGGTGAGGAGTAGCACCAATCCTTCCAAACCCCCACCCATGATCACCGTTGTCGGCGCTGGATTTGCGGGGGTGGAGGCGGCTTGGGCGGCGGCTTCGCGGGGCGTTCGCGTGCGCCTTTGCGAGATGCGGCCCGGCAAGACTACACCCGTCCACACCACGGGGTGGTTCGCCGAACTCGTGTGCTCGAACTCGCTGAAATCCAAAGCACCCGACTCGCCTGCGGGGCAACTCAAGGCAGAGATGACCGCTTTGGGCTCGATCGTGCTTGCAACGGCGCTCGAGCACGAGGTGCCCGGCGGGCAGGCGCTGGCGGTGGACCGCGAGAAGTTCGGCGAGGCGATCACCGCGGCCGTGGAGGCGCATCCGCTCATCGAGGTCGTGCGCGAGGAGTTCCTTCCGGGGCACGCGAACCCCTCGCCAGAATCCCCCCTGATCCTCGCCACGGGCCCGCTCACCACGGGCGCGCTGTCCGAGTGGCTCGCGGGGATCACGGGCAGGAAGCAGCTGTACTTCTACGACGCGGTGAGCCCCACGGTCGAGGCCTCCAGCATCGACACGAGCGTCGCGTTCGCCCAGAGCCGGTACGACAAGGGCGGCGACGACTACCTCAACTGCCCCTTCGATACGGACCAGTACCACGCGTTCGTCGAGGCCCTCGTGAGCGCCGAGCGGGTGCCCATCCACGCGTTCGAATCCGGCGGCGTGCGCGAAGAGGGCGAGGGCGATGAGGGCGCGTTCCTCGAAAAGATCAAATACTTCGCAGGCTGCACGCCCATCGAGGCGATTGCGGACAAGGGGGAGCGCTCGCTGGCGTTCGGCAATTTTAAGCCCGTGGGCCTCACCGACCCGCGCACCGGCCACCGCCCGTACGCCGCTCTCCAACTGCGTCCCGAGAACGCCGAGAAGACCCTCTACTCCCTGGTGGCGTGCCAGAACCGCCTCAAATGGGGCGAGCAAAGGCGCGTGTTCCACATGGTGCCGGGCCTGCAGCACGCCGAGTTCGTGCGCTTCGGGGTGATCCACCGCAACACGTACCTCGAGGCACCAAGTTGTTTGGAACCCGACCTGCAGCTAAAGGATTGCCCCCACGTGTACATCGCCGGCCAACTCACGGGAGTCGAGGGATACGTGGAGTCCGCGGCCATGGGAATCCTGGCAGGCCTGCACGCCGCCGCCGCCCTGCGCGGAACAACCATCCGGCAGCCCCCGCGGGCGTCCGCCTACGGAAGCCTGCTCGCGCACCTCCAGGACGCCACCCCGCGCGAGTTCGCCCCCATGAACATCAACTGGGGCCTTTTCCCCGAGCCCGCCGAACCCATGCGCGACAAGGGTCGCAACCGCGCGGCGAAGATCGAGGCGGCAAGGACGGCGTTCGGAGAGTGGTTGGCGGGCTTGTAGCACAGGCACCCTTGCCTGTGTCCGGGGCCAGGTCGGAACACAGGCAGGGTGCCTGTGCTACTACTGCCCCAACAGGTTCGAGATGTGGCGGGCGAGCATCTCGTACGCGTTGCCCCACGCCTCGGCGCGGAAGAACAGCGTGGGCTCGGCGGGGTTGCCGATGAACGGGCGCAGCACCCA
>CAYJMZ010000346.1:0-2736 GCA_964370995.1 uncultured Fimbriimonadaceae bacterium
ATTCCGATGAGGAGAAGGCTCTGGCGGCCAAGAGATAAACCCATGACAGACCTCACCCGACGCGAACTCCTCCAAGCGGGCGCCCTCGGCGCGGCGACCCTGGCCGTTCCCAGCGTGTTCGCCCTGCAAGGCGCCCGAGAGCCCTTCCGACTCGGCATCCAGAGCTACTCCCTCCGCGGCTTCGACCGAAACGGGGCCCTGGACCGCACCAAGGAGCTCGGCCTGAAGTTCTGGGAGGCGTTCCCCGCGCACATCCCCCAAACCGACGATGCCAAAGCGCTCGACGAGATCCGGGCGGCGCTGGCTGCCCGCGGCGTTCGGCTCATCGCGTGGGGCGTGCAGGGGTTTGGCGGCGACGAGGCCGCGAACCGGCGCACGTTCGCCTTCGCCCAGGCGCTCGGGATCGAAATCCTGGCTGCGGATCCCGCGCCCGAGGCCATGCCGATCCTCAGCCGGCTCTGCAAGGAAACCGGCATCAAGATCGCGATCCACAACCATGGCCCCGGTGCACGCTTCGACAAGCTGGAGAGCGTGGTGAAGGCGCTCGAGGGCACCCACGAGGGCGTTGGAGCCTGCATCGACACCGGGCACACGCTGCGCTCCAAAGAGGACCCCGTGGATTGGGCCAAAGCCCTCCGCGGGCGCGTACACCTCGTGCACCTCAAGGACGTCAAGGACGCCACCCAATTCAAGATCCTCGGCCAAGGCGACCTGCGCCTCAAGCCGTTCTTGGGCGAGTTGCGCACCCAAGGCTTCAAGGGGCCGCTCAACCTCGAATACGAAGAGAACCCCGACAACCCCATGGCCGACATCCGCGCATGCCTCATCAGCCTCCGCGCCGCCTTGGCTAGTCGTTGGTCGTTTGTCGTTTGTCGTTTGTCGTTCGGATTGGGACGGGTGGAAGCGCGTATGTGGCGACAACACTTCCGGATCTGAACGACCCACGACAAACGACCAACGACCAACGACAAACCACAAACCACAAACCACAAACCAAAGTGAGACGTCCTTCCCATGAGGCGGTGCCTCCGGAGGAGTTGGGATGCTGAGTTGGATTGTCGTGGCCGCGCTGGCCACCTGCCCCCAGGGCAAAGAGTTGAACGGTTACGCGTTCACGACGCAGTTGAAGACGCTCGTCGTGTTCCGCGAGGGTTTTGGATTCTACGTGCGCGAGGGGAACGCCAAGCTGAAGGACGGCTGGGCCACCACCAACCTCGTGCCGCGCGCGGTCGCCGGCACGGTGTGGGTGTATCCCAAGAACGCGCAGGACAGGATCGATACGGTGGTGGTCACAACCGACAACCGCCTGGAGTTCACCGACACGGCGACGCTCAAGGCCGCGCTGGCCGACAAGGTGGGCCTCGTGCTGAGGCTCACGGCCAAGGGTCGCGAGGTGGTGGGCCAACTCACCCACCTGCTCGACACGATGATGCTGCTCAAGCTGGCAGACGGCAGCTACAGCGCGATCGACTACGTCGGCGTGGAGCGCGTGTCGCTCGCCGAGTACCCGGTGCGCGTCAAGGTGCGCACGCAGCGGCCGAACGGCGACACACCGCTTGGGCTGGCCTACATCCAGGAGGGCGTGCGTTGGGAGCCCAGTTACGTGCTCGAACTGCTGCCGGGCAAGCGCGGGCGCCTAACGCTGCGCGGCACCCTGCTGGACCTCCCCGAGGAGCTGAAGGCCGCCAACGTGGTGTTCGTGGTGGGCGCCCCGGTGCTGTCGCAACGAGGGTCCATCGACGAGTTGTTCCAGCAGCTGATGGGCAGCGGCCAGGGGGGCATGGGCGGTGGCGGTACCGCCTTTGCGGGCAACCGGCCGGGAGGGTTTGCACGGGACGGCGAGAAGAAGGGCGTCGACTTCATTGCACGCGACCCGTCGGACAACTCGCTGGTCGTGCGCCCCCTCGATTCGCAGGAGTCGGGCGAGCTGCAGTACTACACGAAGTCCGACTTCAGCCTTCGCCCCGGCGAGAAGGCCTTGGCCACGATCTTCGAGATAGAGATCCCCGTGACGCCGCTGTTCGAGTGGAACGCCGACGGCGACCAGGTCACCTACATGATGACCCTGGAGAACACGTCCAAGCAGCCCTTCACCAAAGGCCCCGTGTTCGTCGTCGAATCGCAGCGCCCGGTAGGCCAGCAGCAGATCGAGTTCACCGCGCCCGGCGGCAAGGCCGAACTGCGCCTCGCCAAAGGCATCGGCCTGAAGGTGGAGCGTTTCGAGATCGAATCCAAGCGCGGCGAGCCCTTCAAGGTCGGCGACCAGAACTTCCTCACCCTCACCCTGGGGGGCAAGCTCTCCCTCGAGAACTTCCGCCCGGAGGCCGCCGAGGTGCGCGTGACCCGCACGGTGAGCGGCAAGGTGCTCACGGTCGGCAGCGGCGGAAAGGTCAAGAACACCTCAGCCGACGCCGGGATGAACGCCACCAACGTGCTCGAGTGGACCGTCACCGTGCCCGCCGGCGGCAAGTTGGCCCTCGACTACGCCTACGAGAAGACCCTCAGCCTAGGCCGCTAGTGGGGGGGCAAAGGTAAGGCCAGAGTCCCCCTCGCCCCGCCCCGGGGAGAGGGGACAGGGGTGAGGGGCTCGTGGCAGATATTGCAGCGCATTGACGCACGCGAACGGTGAGTTTGCCGAGTGCGCTTGTGCTGGACGGAGCGAGCCGGAGCCCCTTACCCCTAACCCCCATAGCCATTAACTTAAGACCTCCAGAACGCGAGTTGTTTGGGGGTCCT
>CAYJMZ010000347.1:0-2716 GCA_964370995.1 uncultured Fimbriimonadaceae bacterium
TTCGCACCTCACGCACCCCCAAGATGAGGGTGGCACGGGATCGGAAACGTCCGTGCGACGGACCAATGCGGGGTCGCGCCGGCGCGGCACGCTAGAATGGGTCTCATGACACCCGACAAGCGCGTGTTCAGCGAGAAGGAGGCGAGCGAGATCGTACGGCGTGCGGCCCAGTTGCACGAGCAAGCTCTTGAATCGGCCTCGCCCTACAAGCCGGGGGTCACGCGGGAGGAGCTCGAGCGCATCGCGATAGAGGTCGGGATCGACCCCACCTACATCGAACGGGCCATCCTCGAGGGCTCGCGACCCGAGAGCCGCAAGGGCCCCCTGCACCTCACTGAGGAGTTCGAGCGCGTCATCGAGGGCGAGCTGGACCCCAACGACTTCGACGTGGGCACCAACGCATTGAGGGTGATGCATCGGCACCAAGGACGCGGCGCCGCCCAGGTGGGAAGGTCCCTGAACGCGACGTCGTGGACAGGTGTCAGCCAAGCAAACGTGCACGTATCGTCGCGCAACGGCCGAACACGTCTCAACGTGAAGTCGAACGCCCTTTTCGCGTGGCTGTTCGCCCTGCACCCCGCGTTCATCCTCAGCATCATCGCGATTGGGGCGACGAGCGAGGCCGGACTGATATGGCTCGGCCTCGGCATCGTGGGCGCCCTGGCTCTGGCGGGGTGGGCGGGATTTCGCACGCTCCTGAAAACCGGGCACAAGCGCGCCGGGGAACTCACCGATCGGCTGGCCGCGGTGATCGCCGACGAAAACGCCTCCCAAGCGGTTCTCGGCTCGGCGACCACGACGACCGTGGCAGATGCGCCCCGCCACATCGAGCTCGGCGACGCGTCCGGCTAGGCCACGATCGGCGTGCACACGTCGTACGTCTCGCGCAAACCGCGCACGCACGCGGGGTCGAGGGCGCTTTCGGCCTCCCGCTCCAGAATTGCGAACACCTCGTCCAGGGGAAGCGCGCGACGGTAGGGACGCGAAGCGCGCAAGGCGTCGAACACGTCCGCCACGCCGAGGATCCGCATGTCCAGGTCGAGGTCTTCGGCGCCCAACCCGCGCCAGTAGCCGCGCCCGTCGAGGCGCTCGTGGTGCGCGGCAGCGATGTCCGCGATCCGCCCAAAACCCGGAATCTGCGACAGAATCTCGAACGAGTTCTTCGGGTGCTTGCGCACGACGGCGAACTCCTCGTCATCGAGCCGTCCCGGCTTGTCCAGCACCGTGTTTGGCACTCCCAATTTGCCCAGGTCGTGGAGGAGCCCGGCGCGCCGCAGATCGTCGAGCTGCCACTCCCGGTAACCGAAATAGGTCCCCAGCGCGACCGCGTACTCGGCCACGCGGACCGAGTGTTCGCCCGTGAACGACGATTTCGCGTCCACGATCGCCGCGAAGGCCTCGCAAACCTGGTCGATGCTCCGCGGGTTCTGCGCCTCGGCGGATGCGGGCTCCAGGGTCACGATGGAGTCGCCGTGCACGTGCCGCGAGTGATCGCGCCAGAATGCCGTGTCGTTCTCGAAAGTCAGGGAGGCCTGGACCATCTCGGGGTCGAACCACCGGCCCGAGCGCTCCTGCGCCACATCGAAGCCGGAGTACATCCCGTACGCCGTGGCGAACACTTCGAGCGTCTGGCTCAGACACAGGATACGCGCCAGAAGCGGGATGTTCCGACCCGCCAGGTGCGCGGGCGATCCCTTGCCGTCCCAGTGCTCGTCGAGCGCCTGGATCGCCATCGCGGCGTCTTCGGGCAACCCAAGGCTGCGGACGACCATCGCCCCGCGCGTGCAACGGGCGTTCGTGACCTCGTCCATCACCTGGGTGGGCGAGCCCATCATTCCGGCCAACTTCCGCAACTTGGCACCCAAGCCGCCCCTCGGAGCAACGTGCTTCAGGGCGAAGCTCATCGACGCCCCCTTGCTGCTCCAATCGACGAACTTCACGTCGTGCTTGGTGAGCACGTCGTCGGCGCCGAACACGTTGTAGATGCGGGCCGAGTTCGACGAGCACCCGCTGTCCTTGAGCAGTGCGGCGTAGTAGAGGCTCTCGCACTCACTCGCTGAGAGCTTCAACTCGCGGGCCAGGCGCAGAGCGATGCGCGCGGTTCGCACGGCATGCCCCGGGGCCAGGCCTTCGGTGAGGTCAAGTGCGCGGCTAAGGGCCGCCAGCACCTGCCCCAGTGTCGGGGCCACGTCTTTCTCGGGTGCGAACATCGTAGGAAATTGTCGGCGTCTGGAGCGCGGAAAAAGGCACCGGACGAAAAATCCGGCATCGTTGCCTGGTAGGTGAACGAGCACTCCTACGGGGGCACGGCAGCGGTCCAAACACCGAACAGGGCGACCCCAAAATAGGCCGCCAGCACCCCGGCTCCGGCGTAGTCCTTCGCGATGCGCTGGCCCGTGATCAGCACGATCAGGGACAGACACGCCAGAGACAGCCCGAACAGCGGAAAGCCGGGGTGCCATCTCAACATCGAGGCCAGGGCCCCCACGACGCACGCGGCACCGGTTGCCAATTCCAGAAGCGTGACCCCACCCAACAGCGCGGGAACCAATGCCTTGAGGGGGGTGGCGCCGAAATGCCCGGTGAGCCACTCGAGGTTCCCCTTCCAGTCGAACACTTTGTCAAGCCCCGACTGAAGGAACACGGCGGCAAAGAACGCACAGGCGAACAAAGGGGCGATCGAGGCGGATTCGATGAACATGGTGCGGCCCTATCC
>CAYJMZ010000348.1:0-2713 GCA_964370995.1 uncultured Fimbriimonadaceae bacterium
TTAGCCCGAAGCCACCTTGGGGCCGGTCTTCCTTACCACAAGTGCCCCGGCCGCTAGGGTGCATACGCTCCCAAGAAAACTCTCCCCACCCCGGGTTCAAACGCGTGCGGAGATCTTGCCCCGTTCTGTCGCAACCCACTCGTCTCCACCCCCCGCCCCAGGCCATCCCGACCTCGGGGTGGGGGTGGACACGGGCGGCACAAGGAAACCCGGGTGGGGTGTCGAACTCAGACGCGTTCATGCTTGCAGCGCTCCTCGCCACCCTCGCCATGTCGCAAAACCCCGTGCTCAACGGCTCGTTCGAATCCGTGCTCGATGGCAACCCCGTCGGATGGTCCCGCCAAACCTGGGGGGCGAGGCGCAGTTGTCGGTGGTCCCCGAAGGACGCACGGGGCAGAACGTCGCGGTCGTCGAGTCCAAGGTGGGCGCCGACGCGGGTTGGCAGGCCCAGGTGCGCGTGCGACCGTTCTCGAAATATCGGCTGACCGCCCGGATCAAGACCGAGGGTGTGCAGCCCGTTCGCAACGGCCTGGGTGCCTTGCTCAACCTGCACGGAAGACCCGAGCACACCGCCGCGGTAACCGGGACCACCGACTGGACACGGGTGGAACTGGATGTGGAGACGGGTGCGGACGACGTGTTGCTCGTGAACTGCCTGCTGGGCTACTACGGCACGGCAAAGGGGCGCGCGTACTACGATGACGTGGAGATGGAGATGCTCGAAACGCGGCAGCTCAAACCGAGCGTGACCCTCGACACGGCACCCCGATTCGATCCGATTTCAAAGTACCTCTACAGCCAGTTCATCGAGCAGCTCGGCCGCTGCGTGTATGGCGGCATCTGGGCGGAGATGCTCGAGGACCGGAAGTTCTTCTACGCCGTCGGTGCCCCCGGATCGGCGTGGAAGGCCGACAGCGGGACCGTGGCGATGACCACCGACTCGCCTCTCGTGGGAACGCATTCGCCTGTCCTGGAGAAGGGCAATGGCTTGGCGCAGGAGGGCCTCTGGCTCCAGAAAGGCCGCGGGTATGTCGGGCGCATCTGGCTGCGGGGCACGGGGTCGATGCGCGTTTCCCTCGGCGATGCGGCAAACACCGAGACCCGCGTCTTCCGCAGCGCAGGGACGGTCTGGTCGCGATTCAACCTCCGGTTCACGGGCGCTTCGACGACGAAAGCCGGACGGCTCACGATCGCTTCCGAAGGGGGCACCTTGGCCCTCGGCACGGTCTCCCTGATGCCGGCGGACAACGTCAAAGGCATGCGGCGCGACACCTTGCAAGCCCTCCGCGAGCTTAACGCGCCCCTGTACCGCTGGCCGGGCGGCAACTTCGCGAGCGGTTATGACTGGAACGACGGTATCGGCGATCCCGACCGCCGGCCCCCGCGAAAAAACCCCGCGTGGCAGGGCATCGAGCACAACGACTTCGGCACGCACGAGTTGCTCGAGTGCTGCCGTGCACTGGGCACAGCGCCCCGGGTCGTGGGGAACACGGGTCTGGGCACGCCCGAAGCGGCCGCGGCGTGGCTTCAGTACGTGAACGGGCCCGCGGACAGCCCCCAGGGCAGGCGCCGCGCCGCCAATGGGCGTGCTGCGCCGTGGAAGGTCGAGTGGTGGGGAATCGGCAACGAGATGTACGGCTCGTGGCAGATCGGACACATGCCGCTCGACGCCTACGTGGCCAAGCACAAGCGCGTGGTGGAAGCCATGCGCGCGGTCGACCCAGCCATCCGCACCATCGCCGTGGGGGACGTGGGCGAATGGTCGCGGCGCATGCTCTCGGACTGCGCGGGCCATATGAGTCTGATCAGCGAGCACTTCTACTGCCAGGAACGCCCGGGGGTGATGGGCCACGCCGCGCTGGTGCGCAACGCGATCCGCGCGAAGGTCGAGGCGCACCGTCGGTACCGCGACTCCTTGCCCGACCTCAAGGGCCGCGACATCCGCATCGCGATGGACGAGTGGAACTACTGGTACGGCCCCCACGTGTTCGGCGAACTCGGCACGCGGTACTTCATGAAGGACGCTCTGGGAATCGCGGCGGGGCTTCACGAGTTCTACCGCTCGACGGACATGGTGTTCATGGCACAGTACGCCCAGACGGTGAACGTGATCGGCGCGATCAAGACCACGCCCACCGCAGCGGCTTTCGAGACCACCGGACTCGTGCTCAAGCTCTATCGCCAGCGGTTCGGCACCCGGCCCGTGGCCGTGACGGGCGATATCGAGCCGCTCGACGTCGCGGCGGCGCTCACGGAGGACCGCAAGACCCTCACACTGGGCGTGGTGAATCCGACCGCCGACAGCGTGGTGCTCCCCATCGCCCGCGCCGGCCTTGCCATCGCCGACGACGGGACCCTCTGGGAAATCGCGCACCCCGATCCCCTCGCACACAACAACCCGGGCGAACCCGACACGGTGAAGATCGTGGAGCGCAAGGTGCGTGGCCTGCAGAAGGGGCTCACCCTCGCACCGCAAAGCGTGACGTTGGTGCGGGTGGCCGTGGCGAAGGGCTGACGCAAACTCCCAAATCCCGGAGATCCAAGGCACTGGAAGGCAGCCCTGGGAGGTATGAACGAAGCGGAACCATGGTCATCACACGCACCACCCTCGGCCTGTCGCTGATCGCGGCCCTCACGCTCGCCGCGCAGGCCAACGACCCCTTCCACCCCACACCCGGGGCGCTGCGCGAGGCGTACGTCCGCGCGGACTCCA
>CAYJMZ010000349.1:0-2683 GCA_964370995.1 uncultured Fimbriimonadaceae bacterium
GCTATTATTGTTGTTGGAGCGAACCCACTATGATCTATCTCCTTGCGCTTTTCTTGGCGGCAGGCCCGCTTGAGTTCGGTAGACAGGAGATCGCTGCTGTTGCGGGTGTCCGGGCGGGGGATGTCGAACTCGCCGTGCGGCCCTCGAAGGACAAGGAGAGCTACACGATCGCGCCGGCGGGCGGCAAGGTGCGCATCGTGGGCAGCGACGCCGTGGGCGCCATGTACGGAGCGTTTGAGTTCGCCGAGCGGCTTCGCAATGACCCCGGCGGCGCTTGGAGCACGCGGGCGCAGGGCAAGCCTTACCTTCCCGAGCGCGGGCTCAACCTGTTCCTCACGCTTCCTTGGAACTACGAGAAGAACGACACCGATTACGACCCGCAGGCGCTGGTCGATCCCAAGCGCTGGTGGTTCCAAAACGATGGGTACTGGACCTCGCTGCTCGACCTCATGGCGCACAGCCGCCTCAACTGGCTCGACATACACGGCACGTGGGATGTGAGCGTCACCGACGCGCCCAACCTGTACGCGTACTTCGTCACGAGCCCTTCCTTCCCCAAGGTCGGCGTGACACCCCAGATCAAGGCCGCGAATCTGCGCCGGCTCAACCAGGTGATCGAAATGGCCCACGCACGGGGCATCAGGGTGAGTCTAATGGCGTATCAAGCCAGCCTCAAGATCCCCCAGAACCCCGACCCCGGCTACGACGCGAGCGAGGAGAACACGTACAAGTACACGCGCGAAGCCGTGGAGCAGATGATCCGAAACGCACCCGGGCTGGACGCCATCGGCTTCCGAATCGGCGAGAGCGGGAAGGGCGGTTCGTTCTTCACGTGCTACGGCGAGGCCGTCAAGAACTCGGGCCGCGACATCCCCCTCATCACGCGGAGCTGGGTCACGCGCCGCCAAAGCGTGCTGCCCCTCGCGCGCGCTTCCAAAGATTTCACGGTCGAGATCAAATACAACGGCGAGCAGTGGGGCACCCCCTACATGGTCGCCGGCGGGCGCGTGGCGAACTGGTACAGCTACTCTTTCGAAGACTATCTCAGCGACGCCGGGACACCTAGTAAAAATGCTAGGACGTGGCCGGGATGGCCCGCCGAGGGTGGGGGTAATTGGCCCAGTGAGCCCTATAAGATCGTGTGGCAGGTCCGCGCCAACGGCACGCACCGCATCTTCCCGTTCTACAACCCCGAATGGGTGCGCCGCTCGATCCTGTCGATGAAGGTCGGCACCGCCTCGGGCTACACGATCGAGGGGCTCGACGCGTACTTCCCCAAGCGCCCGGATTACTATATGGCCGACCCGTCGAAGAAGGGCTACGAGTGGATCCACCAGCGCGACGCGATGTACTGGACCACCTGGGGCCGCCTCGGCTACGACCCGACGGTGAAGGAGGAAGTGTTCGACAAACAGGCCGCCGCGATGCTCGGCGAGTTGAGCGAGCCGTTGATCGAGGTGTGGAAACAGGCGAGCACGCTGCTCCCGTGGGCGTTCATGGCGTACGCCCTCGGACCGGACCATCGAAGCCACGCCCCCGAACTCGAGTGGGGCGGGGACACGAACACCTTCATTCAGGGACAGGGGTTCGACACGCACACTTTCCTGCCGATCAACGAGGAGTTGGCGAACGCCGCGACCGGCGGAATCGACGGGAGGGTGGGCGTGTACGAGACACTCCAGCGCCTTCAAATCGCCGCTCAATCCGTCCGCTCGAGCACGTTGGCGCGTGCCACGCCTCGACAAGTCGAGATCGCGAACGCGGTTGCTCGTATGGCGGACCTGGCGGACTACTATGCGAACCGGTTCCTGGCGGCCAAGTCGATGGCGACGGTCGAGAGTGCTTCGGGTGTGCAGCGCCGGTACTCCCGATGGCCCGTGGACACCGATGCGATCGCTAAGGCGGCGGAAGCCTACGCCAGGCTTGGAAAAGACGCGTTCTACAGGCCGTTCACCGATCGATTGCGGATGCACATCAACGATTTCGCGTGGGCTCGAGAGGGCGCGAAAGTGGACGCCGAGGCCAAGCGGGTCCTCGGACTGCCCGCTTATGAAGGCGAAGTGGCGTTCGTCCGCGGCGGCGAGGGCGGTGGCGGACCCAACAAGGCGACCGTCGACTGGCGCTCGGAGGGTGGCCAAGTGGCGGTGCGCGTCTCCAGCGAGCACGGAGAGAAGGCTTGGCTCCTCGAAAAACCGCTGCCCAGCTCCACCTACTTCCACAAGACCCCGATGCGCCGCGTGGGCGATCACTTCGAAGCGTCGTTTCGAAGAGAGCGGTGGGGGCACGCGCTGGCCGTGGAAATCCAGGAGCGAGGGGCCGTTTGGCGCGAGCCCTTCGTGACCGACACGCGCCCCTACCTCGTCATCCCCAGCAGGCCCGGGCCCACCCCATCGATCTACAGCACCGAGGAGGCGATGGCGTATCTGAAGCCCGCGTCGCTGAGCCCGGAAAGGCACGGCGGGCTGCTGATCGGCACGCGCGCGTGGCGGTTCTTCAGCGCGTTCAACCTCGCGACAAGGCGCAAGCTCCTCGACCCCATCGAGCGGGGTATGCGCCTGGTGATCCTTCAGCAGGATTTCAACAAGTACAAACTCGACTGGCTGCCCAAGCCGCTTCGCATCGAGGGCGGCAGTTGGGGCTCGTTCGACCCGGGCGGCCAACTCGGCCTGGACAAGGTCGACAC
>CAYJMZ010000350.1:0-2675 GCA_964370995.1 uncultured Fimbriimonadaceae bacterium
GACCGGGAGTCCGCGCACTCTAAAATGGGCCCACCCGCATCCCTCTGATCACACTCTGGAACGCCCCCGAGAGGTACACGCGCTGGGTGGCCTTTTGGAAGTCCTTCTCGTCGGCTGCGAAGATGTTCACGAAGGTCTGGGGGTTGCGGTCCACCACCGGGAACCACGACGACTGGATCTGCACCTTGATGCGGTGGCCCTTGAGGAACGTATGGAACACGTCGGGCATCGCGAACTCGAGCTTGGTGACTTTGCCCGGCACCATGGGTTCGGGTTTCGACCACGAGTTGCGGTATTTCGCGCGCATCGGCTCGCCGCGCACCATCATCTCGTAGCCGCCCATCTTGATGGCAACACCGCGTGGCGAGTCGTTCGGCGCGTCGCCTGGCAGCACGTCGATCAGTTTCACGATGAAGTCGCTGTCTGTCCCGGTCGTGGACACGTACAGGGAGGCTGTGATGGGGCCCGCCAGTGTGACGTCCTCGTCGAGGGCCGGGGTGGAATAGCTCAGCACGTCCTTGCGGTTGGCCACGAACCGCTGGTCCTCGAGCATGTACTCGCGCGGCATGCCGACCGAGACCGTGGCCGACACGGGCACGGGGTTGGCGGGGTCACTCACGTACGGGTCTCCCGAGGGCCGGCCTGCTACCCCGGAGAACGCTGAGAAGGACAGTTTGTGCCCCGAACCAAGAAATAGTCCGATGGGCTTCGCATTCGCGGGCGGCCACTGGGTGAAGCGGCCCCAGCGATCGGCGCCCGTGTCGAACACCATCGCTTCGGGGATGTCGGCCTCGCCCACCCCGCGCAGGTTCTTTTCGAAGAACGGCATCTGCAGTGTCGTGCGGTAATCCTCGCCGGTGTTCACCGTGAAGAGGATGTCGTGCAGCGAGTTGCCGGGGCCTCCGTTCCACGAGCCGTGGTACCACGGGCCCATCACGAGCGTGCTGTTGTTGCGCGGCGTGTACTTCTCGATGGCGCGATAGATGTTCAGCGGGCCTTGAAGGTCTTCCGCGTCGAACCATCCGCCGACGGTCAGGATCGCGACGCCGCCCGCGTTGCGCAGGTGCTGCGGCACGTTTTGGGCCTGCCAGTACGCGTCGTAGTCGCCGTGCTCCATCCACTCGTTCCAGATAGCGATCTGGTTGTGGAGGTACTTGGGGTTCGCGTTCTTGAGCGGCCCCATTTCAAGGAAGAACTTGTAGCCGTCGTTGGTGCCGTGGCTGAACACGCCCGGGCCGTAGTTTTGGGTGGGACCGTCACGCTTCTTGCCAAAGCCCGAGATGAAGTTCATGGCGTGGGGCAGCCAGAACGCGCCGTTGTGGTGCATGTCGTCGCCCAGCCAGTTGTCCGCCATGGGCGCCTGGGGCGCGGCGGCCTTCAGCGCGGGGTGGGGGCGGATCAGGCACTGCGCGGCGTAGTGGCCGGGATAAGACGTGCCGTACACCCCCACGCGCCCGTTGTTGGGCTGCACGTTCTTGAGCAGCCACTCGATGGTGTCCCACGTGTCGCTGGACTCGTCGGTTTCGCCGGGCTTCTTGTTGGGGTTGTACGGGCGCATCCAGTAGAAATCGCCTCCCGACATGTAACGGCCTCGCACGTCTTGGTAAACGAAGATGTAGGGCTTCTTCGTGAACTCCGCCTCCGGCCCGAGGTTGGCGCGGAACACATCTGCGCCATAAGGGCTGCACGAGTACGGCGTGCGCATCATGAGGAACGGTGCGCCCGCCGCGTCCTTGGGGATGTAGATCGACGTGAACAGCGTGACGCCGTCGCGCATGGGGATCTGCACCTCGCGCTTGTCGAAGTGCTCGCGAACATAGGCCTGCTGCGCGGGCGCAAGGGACGCCGCGGCAAGGACGAGGAGGATGGGCCACCGTGATCTCATGGGGAGGGTTTCGACAGGGGTCCCGGGCTATCCTTCGGGATTCTAACCGCAGATGGCGCAGATGGGAGTCCGGGTGCCGGGTGCCGGGTGCCGGGGGGGGCCTGGGTGCCACGCCCGTTCCGACGGGCGTGCCGCAAGCCGGGCGGCCTGGCCTCCGATTCCCCTCTTAACCCAAGGCGTGCGACGGCGTCCTTGCAGTGCCTGTTGCCATTGATAGGATAATAGGACTAATATTGGATATGACAGCTTGTCGCAAGACCCGCCAGAGTCTCGTCGAGCCTGGCGCGGCCCGCGACCTGACCTTCTCTTGCTATCACCGCCTGCCGCTCCTAAACGGCGATACGATCAAGGGTCGGTTTCTGGAGAACCTGGAGCGGGCACGCACAAGGCTGGGCTTCGAGGTGTGGGCCTACGTGCTGATGCCAGAGCACGTCCACCTCCTGGTCTTTCCTGTGGCAGAAACATGCACCGTGCAGTGCGTGCTGTCGGCTGTCAAGCAACCGGTGGCGCGATGGGCCCTGAGGCATCTTCGGGCACGGCGCTCCCCCTTGCTTGAGAAACTCGAGGAGAGATACGCAGGTTCGCCGCTCAGGCACCGTTTCTGGCAACGCGGAGGGGGCTACGATCGGACCCTGGTCTCCTCGGAGGCGATCAGGAACTCGGTCGAGTACTTCCACCAGAATCCGGTCAAGAGGGGGCTCGTGAAATCGGCCTTGGATTGGAAGTGGTCGAGTTGCCGTCAGTATGAGGAGTTTTACGGCGACTTGCCCTTCTTGGTGGACCCATATCG
>CAYJMZ010000351.1:0-2673 GCA_964370995.1 uncultured Fimbriimonadaceae bacterium
CCCCGCAGGCTCGCGCCTGTTCCACGCTGGCACCGCGATGGTTGGCGATACCCTGGTGACCGCGGGAGGGCGGGTGCTCGGGGCCAGTGCGTACGGGCCCACACCCGAGGCCGCGCGAATCGCCGCGTACCGGCTTGCCGAGGGCGTGCGGTTCGAAGGCGCCTGGTTCCGTCGGGACATCGGCCTCTAAGGTCGTCGTTTTTCGCTTGTAGTTTTTGGTTGGCAGGGGGGGAACCACGGATGGGCATAGGTCCAGATCCGAACGACAAACGACAAACGACAAACAAAGAACCACGAGCCCGGCGGGTACCCTCGAAGTGCCGATGATCGAACGCTACTGCACTCCCGCGATGACCGCGATCTGGTCGCGCCAGTCCAAGTACGAGAGATGGATGCAGGTGGAGGTCGCGATCTGCGAGGCCTACGCCGAGGCGGGAGTGATTCCCACCCCTGACATGGACGCAATCCGTTCACGCGCGGGATTCGACATCGCGCGCTGCGACGCGTTGGAACTCGAAACGCGGCACGACCTCGTGGCCTTCGTGCGCTGCATGAGCGAGTACGTGACCGGAGGGCCGGTGGACCCGGATGCGGCCACCCCCTCGCGCTGGATCCACTTCGGCGTGACGAGCTACGACGTGATCGACACCGCGCTGGGCATGATGCTTCGCGACTCCGTGGACGTGCTGCTCAAGTCCTGCGCTCACCTCCACGCCCAGATCGCGCGCCTCGCGAACGCGCACCGCGACACCCCGTGCATCGGGCGCACCCACGGGATCCACGCCGAGCCGATCACGTTCGGGTTCAAGCTGTCCGGCTGGATGCAGGAGGTCACGCGGTCGATGGAGCGTCTGACGGCGGGGCGCGAGGAGATCGCCGTGGGCAAGATCAGCGGCGCCGTCGGCATCCACGCGCACGTCGATCCCGAAATGGAGGCCCGCATTTGCGAGCGTCTTGGTTTGCGCCCGGATCCCGCCAGCACGCAGATCGTCGCGCGCGACCGGCATGCGGCGCTGTTGTGCGACCTCGCGGTGCTCGCGGGCTCTCTCGAGCGCATGGCCACCGAACTCCGAAACCTGCAGCGGACGGAGATCCTGGAGGTGCAGGAGGAGTTCGCCAAGGGCCAGACGGGCTCCAGCGCGATGCCGCACAAGCGCAACCCGTGGAACAGCGAGACCGTGTGCGGCCTGGCGCGCCTGGTACGCGGCAACGCCCACGCGATGCTGGAGAGCGTGATGACGTGGCACGAGCGCGACCTCACGAACTCGTCGCTGGAGCGTATCGTGTTTCCCGACACGTTCCACCTGGTCGATTTCATGCTGGGGCGCCTCACGCGGATTCTCAAAGGCCTCGTTGTGTTGCCTGAGAACATGGCGTCGAACCTGCGCAAGATGGGCGATTTGGTGTTTAGCGAGCACGTGATGATCGCTCTCGTGCGAGCTGGGATGAGCCGGGAAGGCGCCTACAAGGTCGCGCAGCGCAACGCGGCCAAGGCGTGGGACGGGTTGGACTTCAAGGCGTCCGTCGCCGCCGACCCCGACGTCGCCTCGCGCCTCACGCCCGAGGAGGTCGATGCGCTGTTCAGCCTCGAACACCACCTCCGCCACGCCGGCCACGGGCTGTGAGGGGGGGAGCGGGAAAGGATTGAGGATTGAGGATTGAGCCGGACCTGGCCATTCAGTTCATTCCCGCCCTCTCAATCCTCAATCCTGAATCCTCGATCCTTGATCCTCAGTCCTTCCCTGAAATCTCGAGAGAACCTTCGCCACGCTCGTATCGGGAGCGGCGTAGGGAAAGGTGGCATAATGCCCTAGGGCGACTTCCCGGAGGTACAACGAAACCATGGCCATCCAAGAGAACATGACCGAGACGCAGCAGCTTAGCCTCACCGACCGTGCGGCGGAAGAGCTCAGGTCGCTTATGACGGAGCAGGGAAAGAGCGATTCGGCCCTCCGCGTGTGGGTCGCCGGTGGTGGCTGTTCGGGCCTGTCCTACGGCATGGCGTTGGACGACGCCGAGTGTGAAGAGGGCGATCAGGTTCTCACCGACAAGGGCATCCGGATCTACGTGGACACCTTGAGCCTCAAGTACATGAACGGCTCGGTCGTGGAGTATGTGGACGACAAGCTCGGCGGCGGGTTCAAGATCGAGAACCCCAACGCGGTGAAGTCGTGCGGGTGCGGTTCGTCGTTCTCGACGGAAGACGAGACGATGGAAGGCCTTGACACGGGTGGCGGCGGGTGCGGCGGCGGCTGCGGCTGTCACTAGTCGGGGGAGAGGATTGAGGACTGAGGATTAAGGATTGAGCCGGACACCACGGTAATCTCCTGGGGTCCCGATCCTCAATCCTTCAATCCTTAATCCTCAGTCCTTCCCCGCCATGTTCCACGCCTCTGCCCTTGCCAGCCCGCTTGAAACGCTCCGACAGGTGTTTGGTTTTCCCGCGTTCCGATCCCAGCAGGCCGTGATCGTAGACACGGTCATCGCCGGGGGCGACGCGTTCGTGCTGATGCCCACGGGGGGAGGCAAGTCGCTGTGTTTCCAGATCCCCGCCATGCACCGCCAGGGCGTGGGCATCGTGGTTTCGCCCTTGATTTCGCTGATGAAGGACCAGGTGGACGCGTTGCGCGCCTATGGGGTGCGCGCGGAGTTCTACAACTCGTCGATGGGTGC
>CAYJMZ010000352.1:0-2607 GCA_964370995.1 uncultured Fimbriimonadaceae bacterium
GTTGTTTGGCGTGCTGCGTGAGGAATTTGGCGTCGGGGATTCGGGTTTGGAACACGTTGCTCGACCAGAGAATCGCGGTCTTGGCGTGCCCCCACGACTTGGTCTCGCATTCGACTGAGTCGATGCCGAGCGTGTGGGTGAAGCCCATGGCGATGTCGCCGTTGTAGTCGTAGGCCGTGGCGAACGTCATGCCAAGGAGGGCGGCCATTCGGACCTGGGCGCCCTTGTGGACGTAGCCGGTGCCCACGACCTGGTTGAACAGCAGCATGCTCTCGGGTCCGTGGGTTTCGATGATCGCGCGCATCTTGTCGGCGATGTGGTCGAGCGCCTCGTCCCAAGAGGCCTTGCGCCATTTGCCCTCGCCGCGCTCGCCCGTTCGGATGAGGGGCGTTTTGACGCGGTCGGGCCCGTAGATGAGATGGGTCATCGACATGCCCCGCAGACAGCCTCGGGGGTTGTACTCCTCGCACGGGTAATCGGCCGCGGGTTTGAGGTCGACGATGGTGTCGTTCACGACGGTGGCCAGCCAGCCGCACGCCCCCGTGCAGTTGGGGCTGTCCGTCGTCCTCACGACGCGCGCCTCTTCCTCGGGTTTGGTGCTCCCAAACCGACCCGGCACCGAATGTCGTGTGGCCATTTCTCCTCCAGACGGTGTCGAATCCGCCGACGGAGATTTTACCCCGGGGGAGTCCGTTGCATTGAGATCGTCCCGCGCCGTGCTTTGACCCTTTCGGCCGTGCCCGCGAACTTGGCGCACCTCCGACACGGGGGTGGCACGTGATTCCCTCGACACAATGCTACGGACCCCGGGGGCATGGCGACCCTATGACCGCGGTCATAGCCGGAAGGGGCCGAACGACGCATCGTGCCTATGTGAATGTCGCGCCGCGTGAAGGATTGGTTGTTATCCCCCTGCGTGCAAAGCCCGTCGCTGGGCGCGCGGTTCCGGTCGATATGTACCGGCCCTTCTTCACAGCGGGCATTCTTTGCGTGCTGACCGCGGGGTGCACGTTGGGCGCCGTGGCCTTGGCGGGCATCGCGCAAAGCGGGGCCTTCACGGGGGGCGGGTGGACGCCGTGGGTGCTTGCCCACGCGAACTCCCAACTCTACGGGTGGATCGGGCTTTTCGTGATGGGATTCGCGCTTCAGCACCACGCGCCGCGGGTGGACCGCGTGCGTGCGTTTCGCGGTCTGTCGTGGGCGTCGCTGGGGCTTGCGCTGACTGGGATCGCCCTGCGCTTCGCGGCCGAGCCCATGGCGGCCGCGACGCATCCCTGGGGCGTGCCGTTGGGGGTGACCTCCGCCTGGATCCAGTTCGCCGCGGTCCTGCTCTTTGTGGTCAACCTTGGCTACACGCCCGCTCGCGGCACTCGGGGCCTTGAGTGGTCGTCGCGGTTCATTTTTGCGAGCTTGTTCTGGTGGTTGGTGGTTGCGGCGGTCGAGCCCTGGGTGTTCGCGGCGTCGCACGCGCCGGGCGGGGTCGCGTTCGTCGCGACGTGGTTCGGGCCGTACCGCGAGGCACAGTTTCTGGGGTTCGTCGCGCAGATGATCTTCGGCGTGGCGATGACGAAGTTCCACACGTGCTTCGGGATGCGCGAGGCGTCTCGGCGCTTGGGTCTGGCGGCTTTCTGGCTTTGGAACGGCGGGCTGGTCGCCCGGGGAGCGGGTTGGTTGCTCTACAAGGGGTCCGGTTTCGATGCGGCGGTCGGGTTTCCGTACCTTGCCGGGGCGTCGCTGCTCGCCCTTGGAGCGTTGGCGGCCGTGGCGTCCCTGGGAGTGTTCGAGTCGGTCGAGGCGCCGATGCGGAGCCACAAGTTTCTCCGGGCCGCGTTCGCGTGGTTGCTGGTCGCCGGGGTGATGATGGCGATGGAGCCGGTCCACCTCCTCGCAATCGGGATGCCGTTTTCACACGCGTACACCGGTGCGGTGCGCCACGCCCTTACCGTGGGGTTCCTTTCCCAGACCGTGATCGGCGTGAGCATGCACGTCGCGGCGCGTGTGCGGGGCTACGACGGCGACGCGCTCCCGGCGCTTTGGTGGGTGTTTTGGCTGCTCAACCTGGGCAACGGTTTCCGGGTTGTGCTCGAAGTGGCGACCGACTTTACGAGCGCGGCGTTCGCTCCGATGGGCGTCACGGGCTTCATCGAGCTCACCGGATTGGCGATTTGGGGTGCACACATGCTGGCCATCATGGCTGGAAGGCAGGTGAATCGTGCGACATAGCGTCACGCCCGTAGACGTGCCTGAGCGGCCGTCGAACATCGGCGTGTTGGAGGCGTGCACGTTGTTGAACGCCCTCAGCCGCGAGGAGCGGATCGAGATGGGGGGTTCGAGCTTCATGGCCTACGCCGAGCGCGGCGAGGCGATCTGGCTCTCGGGCTCGCCGGCGTTGTTCTGTGGCGTGGTGGGCGTCGGGTTCGTGAAGATGACCAAGCCGACACCTCAGGGGATGGAGGTCGCCGTCGAATTGCTTGGGCCGGGGCAGTGCTTCGGGCTGATGGCGGTGCTCGAGGGACGGCCGTTTCCACTGGCGGCGGTGGCGGTCACGAACTGTTGGTACCTCAAGGTGCCGGCGCACGCCCTGCTCGATGTGTACCAGACCTGCCC
>CAYJMZ010000353.1:0-2584 GCA_964370995.1 uncultured Fimbriimonadaceae bacterium
ACCTTCCGGCTGCCTGGCCGTGGCCATCCCCATGGGTCCATTGGATTCTGTAGGAACTCCCCGGGTCCCAAACGTGTCTCTTAGGGTGCAGGCCGCAATCGTTGCGGGCTTGATTTGAGCGGTGCACCAGGAACGCACCTCACGCCATGAACGCCATAGCCCTGAATCCCCGAGAACAAATCCGGTTCAACCGGCTGATGGAGAGCACGTATCGCAAGGTGTTCAACATGGCCTATCGCCTCGTGGGCAACCGCTCCGACGCGGAAGACCTTACCCAGGAAGCGTTCTACCGTGCGTACCGCAGCTTTGAGGACTACGAAGGCGACCGCCCGTTCGAGAACTGGATCTTCCGAATCGTGACGCGGCTGTTTCTCGATCTGCTCCGCACGCGTCGTCGGCGCATCAAGGCCGTTTCCTACGACACGCCGCTCCAGCGCGAAAGCGGAGACGAGAACCTGTTCTTCGAGATGCCGGACACCAAGCCCACGCCCGAGGATCGGCTGATGAGAGGTGCGATGGGCGAGAATCTCCAGAGGACCCTGAACTCGCTGACCCCCGAGCAGAGGCTGTTGGTGACCCTGGCGGACATCGAGGGCCTGCCGTACAAGGACATCGCCGAGATGTTGGACAAGCCGGTGGGCACGATTCGGTCGCGCCTGCACCGCACCCACAAGCTCATGCGGCAGCGCCTTGAGAAGCTCCAGCGCGAGCAGCCCTCGCCCACGCTCGAGTTGTGCCCGTCGCCGTAACCTGGCGCGCCTCGAAGGGAACCCGCGCGACCTGCCGGGTGGTAGCCTAACCGGAAGGCGACCGGGAGGGTTCGAATGGTTCTTCAAAACGGTGGCGCACGCTGCGCGGCGGTGGCGTGGGCGATGCTCGCAGTGGCGACGGTAGGGGCTCAAAAGAAGCCTCTCGACCACGGGGTGTACGACTCTTGGCAATCGATCCGCGGGTCCGACGTGTCCCGGGACGGCAAATGGCTGCTGTACGGCAAGGCACCGCAGGTCGGCGACGGACTCGTGATCGCGACCTCGCTGGTCAATGCAAGGACGCTCACGATCGAGCGGGGAACCGCGCAGCGCTTCAGCCGCGACGGCAAGTTCGTTCTCAGCACCATCGTGCCGGCAAAAGCCGATGTCGACAAGGCCAAGAAAGACAAGAAGAAACCGGCCGAGATGCCGAAAAACGCTCTGGCCATCCTGTCGCTGGAGTCCGGCCTGACCGTCACGATCGAGCGTCTCAAGGCCCTGCGTGTGCCCGAGGAGGACTCGGGGTGGTTCGCGTACCAGGTCGAACCCCCTGACGTGAAGCCTGCCGATGCCAAGCCCGCGGATGCCAAACCCGCCGAGGTCGACCCCAAGAAGCCACAAAAGCGGAAGGACCACGCCGTCGGTACCGAGTGGGTGCTCCGCGAGTTCGCCACGGGCCGCGAACAGAAGCTTGCCGACGTATCCGAGTTTTCGTTCTCGAAGGACGGCAAAACGATGCTCGTGGCGGTCTCCACCAAGACCGGCGAGGGTGACGGCCTGTTCCTTCGCGACGTCGCTACCGGCACCACCACGCCGATCATGGCGGGCATGGCGAACTACAAACAGGCCGTGCGGCACGACGATTCCGGGGCGATCGCGTTCCTCACCGACCGCGACGCCTACGCGACCGACAACGCCCCGTACACCCTCTATGTTTCGCGCAAGGGCGAGGCGCCGAAGCTTGTCGCCAAGGAGGGCACCGCCGGGCTTCCCCCGGGGTGGCAACCCGTGACCCGCGGGGCCGTGGGCTTCTCCGACGACGGCGCACGGGTGTTCTTCGCAACGGCGGTCAAGACACCCGCCGAGCCCAAGGACAAGGAAGCCACCCCCGATGACGAGAAGGTTGCGGTGGACATCTGGAACTGGAAGGACCCCGAACTGCAGCCGATGCAGCTCTTGCGGGCGGCCGCCGAGCGCAACCGATCGTACGACGCGGTGTACCTACTGGCCGCACAGAAGGTCGTGCAGCTGGAGACGCCGGACTTGCCCGCGGTGGTCGTCGGTGCCAAGCGAAATGCGCCGTTCGGGGTCGGAACGAACAGCCTGCCCTACCGCCAACTCGTGTCGTGGGACGGCACCTACAACGACATCTACATGGTGGACGTTGCCAACGGCACGCGCACCCGGATCGTCGAGAAACTCGATGGCACAGCGCAGATGTCGCCGGGCGCCAAGTACATCTCGTGGTTCGATCCCGAATCGCAGGTGTACTACTGCTTGGCCACGGCGACGGGCAGGATCGAGACCCTGAGCAAGGGCATCCCCCACCCCCTGTTCAACGAGCAGCACGACAGCCCGGATCGTGCCAACGGGTACGGGCTGGCGGGATGGACCGAGGGAGACGGGCGCGCGCTGATCTACGACGGCTTCGACGTGTGGTCGTGCGACCCGACGGGCGCCAGCGCACCCGTGTGCGTCACCGATGGCCTGGGCCGCCGTTTGGACACGCGCTTCCGGATCGTCAACACCGACCGCAACCGCACCGCGTTCGCCGCCGACCAGACCCTGCTTCTCAGCGCACAGGACATGGGCACCAAGGCCGCCGGGTTCTGGAG
>CAYJMZ010000354.1:0-2570 GCA_964370995.1 uncultured Fimbriimonadaceae bacterium
GGGCAGGACGCGAGGTCGAGCGCCTTGAGCATCTCGGTGGCATGCTTGGTCCGCGACTCGGCGAATTGGATGGAATCCACCACCGAAACGCACCCTGCGGCCAACTTCGCGGAAAGCGCACCGAGGATTGCACTCCTGCGCTCCTTGCGGTTGACTTTCTTGTCGTAGTCGCGCGGCTTCACGGCAAAGGCAACGCCGCCATGCGCGTAGTGCGGCGCACGGATCGTTCCCTGGCGCGCGTTGCCGGTCTTCTTCTGCTTGTACGGCTTTCGACCACCACCCCGAACCTCGGCGCGGGTCTTGGCCGACTGCGTGCCCTGGCGGCTGTTCGCCTCTTCGGCGACGTACGCGCGGTGGATCACGGCGGCCACCGGGGGCGCCTCTGCGATCGCGGCGCTCAGATCGATCGTGCCGACCTTCTTGCCATCCTTGCCTCTAACATCTATCTTGGCCATCGTTCTTACCTGCCCTCGACCTTGTTGATGGTCACCAACGTGCCGTTAGGTCCGGGGACGCTCCCGTCGATGAGCAACAGATTTCGCTCGGTATCGACTTTGAACACCTTCAAGCCCTTTTGGGTGACGGTCTCGCCACCCATGCGTCCCGGGCGCCGCGAGCCTTTGAAGACCCTCTGCGGCCCGGTCGCGCCGTTCGAACACGGGCGTCGGTGGGTCATGTAGCCGTGCGTCATCTGCTGGCCCTTGAAGTGGTAGCGCTTCACGCCGCCCGCAAATCCCTTGCCCTTGCTGGTGCTGGTCACCGTCACCACCTGGCCCGCTTCGAAGATGTCGACGTTGATTTCCTGTCCCAACTCGACCCCCGCAGGATCGTCGAGCCGAAACTCGCGCAGCGTGCGGACGTTGTGCGCAAGGCCCGCCTTCTTGAGGTGGCCGTGCTTTGGGAACGTGAGGTGCTTGTCGCTGATCTCCTCGAACCCCACCTGCACTGCGGCGTACCCGTCCGTGTCCACAGTCTTGATCTGTGTGACGAACACCGGTCCGGCCTGAATGACCGTAACGGGCACCATCTCGCCCTCCTCCGTGAAGAGGTGCGTCATGCCGATTTTCTTGCCTAAAATTCCTGGCAGCATCCAACGCTCCTAGGGCACGCCAAAGCGCGCCTGTGATGTGTGTTCCGAGCCCAGCTTCACCGCGCAATCCGCCTGTTGGCGCCGTTGCCCCTTTCGGGGACGGCGGCAGTCACGCTATCGAAGCCGCGCTCAAACGGAAGGCGAACCTCCCGCGAACCTGATGGTTATACCCCGCGGTTGCGGGAGACGTCAATGGGTGTGTGGAGTCTATAGGCCCAAGCCTAGAGCTTGATTTCGATGTCGACGCCGCTGGGTAGGTCGAGGCGCATCAGCGCGTCGATCGTCTTGTTCGTAGGCTCGAGGATGTCGATGATTCGGTTGTGCGTGCGAAGCTCGAAGTGCTCCATCGACTCCTTGTCGATGGTCGGACCTCGGATCACGCAGAACTTCCGGATGTTCGTGGGCAGGGGCACGGGGCCGCTGATCCGCGCGCCGGTTCGCTTCGCGGTATCCGAGATCTTCTCGGCCGACTGGTCGATGACGCGGTGGTCGTAGGCCCGCAGCCGAATTCTAACTTTACTCGTTCGCATATATCATTCTCTTCGTTCCTATTCGAACACCTTCGTGATCGTGCCGGCGCCGACCGTTCGGCCACCCTCTCGGATGGCGAACTTGGAGCCCTGCTCCATGGCGATGGGGGAGATCAGCTCGATCGTCATTGTCACGTTGTCGCCTGGCATGACCATCTCGACACCCGTCGGAAGGTTGAGGGTCCCGGTCACGTCGGTCGTGCGGAAGTAGAACTGGGGCCGGTAACCCGACACAAACGGGGTGTGGCGGCCGCCTTCGTCCTTCGACAACACGTAAACCTCGGACTCGAACTTCGTGTGGGGCTTGATCGATCCGGGCTTGGCGCAAACCATGCCGCGCTCGATGCTGCTCCTCTCCACGCCGCGGAGCAAAAGGCCGACGTTGTCGCCCGCCTCGCAGTAGTCCAGCGTCTTGCGGAACATCTCGATGGCGGTGCACACCGTCTTGCGCGATTCGGGATTGAGACCGACGATTTCGACCTCCTCCATCGCCTTGAGCTTGCCGCGCTCGACACGACCCGTGGCGACCGTGCCGCGGCCCGTGATCGTGAACACGTCCTCGACTGCCATCAAGAACGGCTTGTCCGTCTGGCGCTCCGGCTGCGGAATGAACGAGTCCACCGCATCCATCAGCGCAAGCACCGACTTGACGTTCACCTCTTCGTAGTCGACCTCGCCCTTCTCCAACTGCTCCAAGACCTTCGTGGCCGAGCCCTGGATGATCGGGGTGTCGTCACCGGGGAAGCCGTACTTGGTCAGCAGTTCGCGGATCTCCATCTCCACGAGCTCAAGCAGCTCGGGATCGTCCACGAGGTCGACCTTGTTCATGTACACCACCATGTGGGGCACACCGACCTGACGGGCAAGCAGGATGTGCTCGCGCGTCTGGGGCATGGGGCCGTCGGTGGCGGCGACCACGAGGATCGCGCCGTCCATCTGGGCGGCGCCGG
>CAYJMZ010000355.1:0-531 GCA_964370995.1 uncultured Fimbriimonadaceae bacterium
TCTGCTGGCGCAAAGCACCGAAATCGCGTCCACGTGTGCCGCCACCTCACAACCGCTGCACCTGGCGTGCGATTCCAACGGGTGCGAGCCTGTCGGCAGCGTTGTGCACTTCCTCGTGCCGGCCTCGCGATGGTGGGACGACTTCGCGTTCACGTGCGCGACGACTCTGTTGTTCTCTGACAAGCCGCAGGTGCAAGCGTGGTGCGGTTCAAGGCGCCTTCAACCTGGCGAGATTGTGCCGACCGCCGTGGTCTGGCACCTCGCACAAGCCTGGTACGGCGATTGGTTGTCGCCCATCTGGCGCGCCCGCACGACCGCGGAGGCGCAAAGCGTGCTTGACGACGTCGGACTGACCTCGCCGTTCTGGAGTCTCACGCCCTAGCGGAGGGAGTCACTAATCCTGTGGCAGTTGACCGCGCCCGGGAAGGAGATGCCTCCGCAGCCCCGCTGTGGAGGCTGTCGCGGCCACCCGCGCCGGCCGCCGCCCCAGCGGGGCGGCGGGGGGAGGGGGAAGCCCCCGGGGATTGCGGT
>CAYJMZ010000355.1:541-1217 GCA_964370995.1 uncultured Fimbriimonadaceae bacterium
GCCGAGACGACAGCCTCCACAGCGGGGCTGCGGAGGCATGGGAAAGCGCCGGGTGATTCGTGACGCACCACACGAGTCGGCACGCCCTGGTTTCCGGACCGACCTTCGGGGCGACCGCGGCTACGGGTGGGCTAGTACCGCACCTGAAACGGAACCGCCACCTTGAGGATCACGCTTGCTCGAAACGTCCGCGCGTTCGGGTCGCCAAGGATCACGTAGTATTCCGCGCCGCGATTCCCACTTCTCCTAAACGACGCGTAGACGTTCGTGTCGGACCCCCGACGCACCAGCCGTGCGCTCACCGACTCGTCAACGTTCAATTCGTAGTTTGCGCTCAGAATCGTCTGGTCCACGTTCTCGAAGTGTCGAACCGATTGGTGCGTGAGGCTCATCTGGAGGAACGGAACGGGCCGGAAACCGATGCTCGGGCCGAAAATCTGGTACCTCTCCCCTCCGATCTCGCCCCACCCAAAATCGATCTGCCAATGCTGGTACGGATTGCCACGGGGCCTCTCCAGGCTCACGGAGTAGATCTTGTTGTCGAAGCCGTCAAACCGCTCGTACTGGGCCTCGAAATCCACATCGGTGCCATCGCGGAACGTGATCGAGGAACTCCCCGCCAACGCGCGGCGGTGCAGGCCTCCCCCCTCCGCGCGCAACTCCGCAACCTCGCCCC
>CAYJMZ010000355.1:1227-2540 GCA_964370995.1 uncultured Fimbriimonadaceae bacterium
GATCGGACGCTCGTAGCCGAGTTCCCCACGAACGCCCCGGTAGCCCCGCTCGGGGGCGAAACCCAGGCGCGGCATGAAATCCCGATCGATGCGCGTGTACTCCAGCGAACCATCCCATCCGCCGCGCTCGTACTGGACCCCGGAGTTGAACCGAGCCCCCGCTCCAAACACGCTGTCCGCCGTGGTCATGTATTGGCCAAACACGGACATCGCGCCCACCCCGTGATTGAATCCGAGGAAGGTCGCCTGGTTGGAAAGAGCGTCGGACTCGAGATTCGCGACCCCGATCGTGCCCGAGGTGCGCGTCGAGAACGAGTGGGAGACGTTGAGCACCGCCGCGTTGCGGTTGCCGAAATCCACGGTGTCAAGCGCGGCGAACGTGGTGCGGTCCGAGAGCTTGCCGTACGCCTTCATGCCCGTATCGAACGTGCCGATGCGCTGGCTGGCGAACAGCAGAGCATCCATCGACGTGCCAAAGTACTCCGCCCCCTCCCTGAAGAAGGGCCGGGTTTCGCCCGCAATTCGCTCGAAGTGGCTGAAGTCCAATGACAGCACCTGCTTCTCGACGTTGCGGAAGTCGGGGTTCACCGTACCCACCAGCTCGATCTCCGGGGTGATCGACGACTTGAAATCGAGGCCCGAATTGAAGATGGCGCCCGACTCGCGACCGTGGCCGGCGTAGGCGAAGGGCAGAAGTTTGAGGGTTCGCCCCGAGTCCACCGCCGGCACATCGACGTTGGCCCAGCGGCCGATGTGGTCGGTCTTCCCGCCGGAGATGTCGTTCCAGACGTACACGCGCTGCTCCCGCTGGATCACGCGTCCCATGGTCATCCGCATCGTGCGCTTTCCCGCCCCCGGCAGCCGCATCACCCCCCACGGAATTCGCGCC
The DNA here is from genome assembly GCA_964370995.1 of uncultured Fimbriimonadaceae bacterium. Lineage (GTDB taxonomy): Bacteria > Armatimonadota > Fimbriimonadia > Fimbriimonadales > Fimbriimonadaceae > JAMLGR01. The sequence continues at coordinate 2,117 of CAYJMZ010000355.1, forward strand.
TCGCACTCCCAGCCCTGGTCGGTGATTCGTCCGCGTGCGAAGAACTCGCCCTGCCACTCGACCTTGGCCGCGCGTCCTCCCGCGATGCGCAGGTTTGTGGCGCCGTTGGCGTTCATCTCGAACTGGTTCAGGTCGGCGAGCGTGCCGAATGGATCGAGCGCCAGGATCACCATGTCGTCGCCATCGAGGCTCACATTGCGCCGTCGTTCCGTGGCGCGAATCGACGACGGGCGTTTGTCGCCGAGGCGCGCGGCGAAGTAGATGTACTTCTCGTCGTACGACAACCAGAACCGACTGGGCTCCGGGGTCGGCTGGCCCGTCTTCTCGTCGAAGCCCCCTGTGCCGCCCGGCACTCCGGCCCACTCGTCGTCGCCCCCCCCCCCCACGATCGTCGCCACGCGCACCGGCTACAAACCCACGACGC
>CAYJMZ010000356.1:0-2505 GCA_964370995.1 uncultured Fimbriimonadaceae bacterium
AGGCCGTCGATCTCCTCGCGCCGGATCAGCGACCACGTCACATCGCCAGGGTTCGGCATGTTCGTGGAGTGCACGAAGTCGCCGATTGAGCTGTTGTCCTTCTCGCCAACCGGAGTCTCGAGCGAAATCGGCTCGACGGCCACGCGCATCATCTCGCGCACGCGGTCCACGGACAGGCCGACTTCACGGGAAATCTCGTCCTCGGTCGCCTCGCGCTGCAACTCCTGCTGGAGCCGACTGGCGGTCTTGACGACTTTGTTGATCAACTCCGCGACGTACACCGGAATGCGGATCGTGCGTCCTTGGTTGATGATCGCACGTGCGATGGCGCGTCGAATCCACCACGTGGCGTAGGTGCTGAACCGGAAGCCCTTGCTCCAGTCGAACTTCTCCACGGCGCGAATCAGACCGAGGTTGCCCTCCTGGATCAGGTCCGCCAGGGGAATGCCCCGGGCGTTGTACTTCTTTGCGATCGACACCACCAACCGAAGGTTCGACTCGATGAGGTGCTTCTTGGCCTCCTCTCCCTCGCTGTAGAGGTAGTTGAGAAGGGGCTGGGTCACCTCTTCCGGGTGCCCGAAGCGCGCCATCTCCCCTCGACGAAGCAGCTTGATCAGCTCCGCGTTCTTGCCCTTGAGTGCGAACTCGGTGGCCTGTACGAGCATTGCGAGGTGCACTTCCTGCTCGGGGGTGAGCAACGAAGCGCGGCGCGTTTGCCGCATCCACATCTCGAGTTCTTCGGAGTCGTCGTTTGTGGGCTTGGTTTCTTCCTCTTCTTCCTCTTCTTCGACCTCTACGAGATCTTCCTCTTCGGGCTCCTTGTCTTCAGTGGGCGGATTAGTGCCATCCATGAAGGCGTGGCGGCCAGGTGCCCTGACCGTGATCGCTCGACCCCTACGCGGCTGCGTAGCCAAACCGTTCTCTCCTGCCATTCCTAAACGTGTCCTCCAAGACCGATACCACCGGCGTCGCCTAGATCGAGTCCGGAAGCACCCACTTCATCGTCGATCGGGCCAACCGAAACAAACCGCAGCGTTTTAGGGTAGCGTTAAAAAAACCGCGAGTTCCGGAGCCCTCTTAGACTAACGGACGCACGAGTTTCTGTCAAGCGACCCCTTGTTTTGTGTCGCCACACCGCATGCCGCCAACGACCTCGACGGCGTTGCATGTTGTGTGCCAACCCTCTGTTCAGACGTGGTGAATCGCGCGGTCGTTGCAAGTCCGCGCAAAAAGCCCGCAGTTCAGGGACGCAAAGGCTCGTGGAGACGCCTCAAAGCGGCAACAGAATCGGCCAGCGCGGCCGCTACAGCCTTCGCAGAGTCGGGGCTATTGTACCTTCCAAAACTGAGGCGGACGGCACCCAGCGCCCACTCGGGTTCGATGCCCATGGCAACCAGGGACGCCCACGGTTCCGCATGCCCGGAACTGCACGCCGAACCCGAGCTGGCACAGAACCCCTTCCGGTCCAAGTCAAGCACCAGGGTTTCGCCGTGAAGGCCGAGGAACATCACGGCAAGGATAAAGGGGCTCTGGCTGTTGCTTTCCACCGAACGCCAATCGGGCACACCTTCAAGGACCTCCTTGATGATTCCGCGCAGGTGGGCCGCGTGGGCTGAGTCCTTTTCGCGCTCCTCGGCCGCGAGGGCGCACGCCATGCCGAACCCGACGATGCCGGGGACGTTCAAGGTACCTGCGCGCTGTCCCTGCTCCTGTCCTCCGCCCACGATGAGGGGGACGAGCGCAGGGGTCCCCCGGCGATACAGACCGCCCACGCCCATGGGTCCGTACAGTTTGTGACCGGAGAACGACGCGAAGTCGAGGTGAGCGAGCTCCACGGGGACTCGGCCCAACGCCTGCGTCACGTCGGAATGCGCGCATTCGCCCCACGAACGCAGCGCCGACAGGTCGAAGCGACCACCCCACTCGTTCTGCACCGCCATCACGGATGCCAGAGCGCGCCTTTCAAGCGGAGCGATCGGGTTCATCTCGGCGGAAGAGAGAGTCCCGTAGCCTCGAAGATGGGCGGGCGCCCGGACGGACGGGTGCTCAAACGGCCCGATCCAGCCGGAGTCGAACTGCGAGATCACCCAGTTGTTGGCCTCGCTTGCCCCGGCGGTGAACACGATTTCGGCAGGATCTTCGGCGCCCAGGAGTCCGGCGACCCGCTCCCGGGCACGAGCAACGGCGGCGTTCGCACGGCGGCCACAAGCGTGGATCGAGCTCGGATTGCCCCACTGGCGCCCGAGGTGGGGAAGCATCTCTGCGAGCACCCGGGGGTCCACTGGAGTGGTCGCCGCGTTGTCGAAGTACCGCTCGCGCGAGGGCTCCATCGGTTTAGGCGGGCGATCCCACGGTGCTGAGGGCGCGCTTGACGAGATCGGCAATGTCGCTGGACTTGTCGGCAACGGCGGCCCCGGCGGCGAGGAGTGCATCGATTTTGGAGGCGGCGGTCCCCTTGTTGCCCGAAACGATCGCGCCCGCGTGGCCCATGCGCTTGCCGGGAGG
>CAYJMZ010000357.1:0-2438 GCA_964370995.1 uncultured Fimbriimonadaceae bacterium
GGGCGGGGCGATCGGCGAGGCGGCGCGGACCGTTCGGCGGCGGGCGGTGTTCGTGGGACTGAGTGCGGCGATCGTGCTCGCGTCCGCGTTCTTTGCCGCGGGGTTGATGCGGACCGTGCCCGCGACGCGCCCGTACTTCATCTCCGAGGACATGCAGGCGCTCGTGGATAGCTGGCGCTCGGGCAAGTTCGAGGAGAGGTCGGCTTCGGGGTCGGTCGCGATGGCTGGGTTCTACGGCTCGCACAACCCACTGGTGGCGATCATGTCCGGGGCGATCGCCGCCGCGACTTTCGGGGTGGGCACCACGTGGCTGCTCTACGCGAACGGCACGGTCGTGGGGGCCTTGGGAAGCGAGATGGCGGACGCCGGCAAACTCGGGCACCTGCTCGTTTCGATCGCCCCGCACGGCGTGACGGAGATGAGCGGCATGATCGTTTCGGGCGCGGCCGGGTTTTGCATGGGTTGGGCCCTCATCGCCCCGGGACGCAAGAAACGCGGGCAAGCGCTTCAGGAGGCGGGCCGCGACGCCGTGGTGCTGCTGGCCACGTCGGTCGTGATGATGTTCATCGCGGCGCCGATCGAGGCGTTCTTCAGCTTCAACCCATCGGTTCCGGTGCCGCTGAAGGCACTGTTCGCGGGGGTGTCCGCGGTCGCGTGGTTCTTCTTCTGGACCGGCTACAGGCGGTCTGCGGAGGCACAGGCGCCCTCAGCGTGATGCGACCAACAGTGCGATCACAAGGGTGCCCGCGTTGTGCACCGCGTGCATCACGATGGTGGGCACCAGCGAGCGCGTCTGGTAGGTGAGCACCGCGCCCATCGCGCCCACGGCGGCCAGCGCGGGCCAGACCGGAATTCCCGTGGGGTGGATCGCAGCGAAGATCAAGCTGGACAACAGCACGCCCGACGGCACGTGTCGGAACGCGGAGCTGATCGCGGGCAGGAGCACTCCGCGAAAGCAAGTTTCCTCGATGATTGGGGCCATGAGCGATGCCGAAAACAGCGTGCCCAAGATCATGGGCAACGACGGATTGGCCATCAAGGCGGTAGATGCCGGGTGCTCCGGCGGCGGGAGGAACTTGAACATCTCGATGCCGAGGAAGCCCAGCGTCAGCACGATCGGCACATTGGCGAGCGCGCCCCCTAGGCCCCACAACACGTTCTTCCCAAGGTTCTGCCGCGTGATGCCCAGCGACCCCAGACCGATGCGGACGCCCCAAACGGGCACCCTCGAGAGCAGCACGACCGCTGCCAGCATCGCCGCGCTGAACGCGGGGTTCTCCAACCACTCGGGTAAGCCGGTGACAAGCGCGCCAAGCACCTGCGAGAGGAACACCATCGCCAGGAGGATCTGCGCGGCGCGCATCGCGTAGCGGTCGGCGTCGGGCGGGCTCAGAGTGCCCACGGGGTGTCCGAGGGGCTTGCATCTCCCCGAAGTGCGCGCCGCGAAGTAGATGGGCCACAGGAGCGCGCCGAGAATCAGGGCACCGGTGCCTAGCGCGACAACGGACACCAGCACCGCGGCGCTCGCGGGATCAATGAGCGCTTTGCGGGCGTCCTTGATCCCCGCCTTCTCCCGAGCGTGCACCGCGGCGATCCGGTCGAGGAATTGCTCCTTGTCGAGCACCTTGGCGGCGGCCGCGGCCTCTTCGGGGCTGAGCTTCTCGGAGCCGTAGATCTTCGCAAACGCCTTGTTGCGCGGGGTGGGCTCCCGTTTGAGCGCCGCGAGGTCGGCGGGCACAACGCGTTGGTGGGCCTCCGTGCGCATGGCCACGTAGAGCCGGGCGGCTTCGGAATCCTTGTGGCGCAGGGCGGCGAGGTCCGAGATCGCGTCCTCGAGCGATTCGTCGAGGGTGTCGGTTCCAGGAGGCTCGGGGAGCCCTGCCATCCGATAAAGGGTGCGGACCGACTCGCGTTCCGTCACGGACGCCTGCAACAGGGTCTCGTACCGCGCAAAGTCGCCTTTGGGGTCCTTGGATCTCGACAGGTACGGCACCAACTCCGCGACCACCATGAATGCGACGACGATGATGAGCAGCAGCCACCCATGGCGGTTGCGCGGCGAAACGTGCGGAGGATCGAAGGTCGGCTGGATCACGGGAGAGGTGGGTTGCGGTCGTTGAATCTGGCAAGAACGGAGCCCCCAGTTTGTCATATTCGCCCACGAACGGGGGAACCCCAACTCGGCTTTCGCCCTTATCAGAGGTGTGGAATACCTCCCGATCATCGGCTTCCTCGCCCTCTACCTCGCCTGGCAATTCTGGATCGGCCCCAAGATGGGCGTGTCCACGTGATGCACAGGTCACCGCCCGAAGTCTTCGGGCAACGAATCTGAAGGGCAGAAGCCCCGTTAGATCCTTCCCCGGTGGGGCATAGGCGCTAAAAGAGGCGAGTTTCATGCGCCGCACCAGGCCTTGCACCCGATCGGTCCCCTTTGGGAG
>CAYJMZ010000358.1:0-2428 GCA_964370995.1 uncultured Fimbriimonadaceae bacterium
CGGTGCCGGCGTTCAGCTACGCGTTCGCCGCGCTGCTTCTGGCATTCGTGGTGCGCGCCGTGATCTGGCCGATGGCGCAGAAACAGTACATGTGGTCGCGCCAGATGTCGCAGCTCCAGCCCCTTGTCGCCGAACTGAAGAAGCGCTACACCAACGCGCAGGAGCTCAACGTCAAGGTGATGGAGCTGTACAAGGAGTACGGCATCAACCCCGTGGCGGGATGCCTGCCGGCGCTGCTGCAGATGCCCCTGTTCCTGATGGTGTACCAGTGCATGCTGTACTACCGGTACGAGTTTCAGAAAGGCACGTTCTTTTGGATCAATCCAGATTCGAGTCTGGGCCCCTTTTTCGCGCACAACCTCGGTGAGAAGGACAACCTCCTCATCATCGTCTACGGGATCTCAATGCTTTCGACCACCCTGCTGGCGCCGGTCTCCGACCCGTCCAACATCAAGCAGCAGCGGTTGATCGGCGTCGCGATGTCCGTGATGTTCACCGTGATGATGTTCACGGGCGTGTTCCCCGTTCCGGCGGCATTCGTGCTTTACTGGATCGGGACGAACGTGCTCGCCACGATCCAGAGCTTGCGCGCCTATCGTCTTCCGCTTCCGCCCCTCGTCAAAGTCAACGCGCCCGGAGGGGGCGTGTTCCCGACGGGTGGGGCCGCGAACGGACTGCTAAACGGTTCGTCCGGCAAGACCGGCGCGCCGCAGATGCACAAACCAAAAAAGAAGAAGAAGTAAATGTCCAACCAAACTGTAGAGACCACGGGCGGCTCGCTCGCCGAGGCCCGAAAGGCCGCCGCCAAACAACTGGGCGTCGCCGAAGACACATTGCAAGTCGAAGTGCTCGAGGAGTCGAAGGGACTCTTCGGGCGCGGTCAGATCCGCATCCGCGCTTCCGCCGGGCAGGCGCTGGTGGCCGTCGAGGAGGCCCCCGAAGAGCCGAAGCCCAAGCGCGCGCGCGCCAAGAAGGTCGCCGAGCCCGAGCCCGAACCCGTCGAGGAGCCCGCCGCCGAAGAGACGGTCAAGGAGGCCGCCCCAATCAAGAAGCCCCGAACCCGTGTCGGCGCCAAGGCAACTGCCCCCGAGGCAGCCACCCCCGAGGCCCGCGAGGAGCGAACCGACGCGCCGGCAGACACCAAGGCAACCGAGGAGGACGCCAAGGCGCTGCTCAAGCTGGTGAAGGACCTGTTGGCGGCGGCGGACCTCGACGTTTCCGCGAGGATCGAAGGCATGCAGGGGCGGTACGTGAACATCGAGATCGATGGCAGCGACGTCGCGCACCTCATCGGCAAGCACGGCGAAGTGCTCAACGCCACCCAGTACCTCGCGAACATCATGGCCGCGCGCCAACTGGATTCCGGCGCTCGCGTGGTGCTCGACGGCGCCAACTACCGCCGCAAGCGCGAAGAGGCGCTTACCGGTCTGGCCACCAAGATCGCGGAAGCGGTTCGCGAGCGGGGCGAGGAGGCCGTGCTCGACGCGCTCCCCGCCTTCGAGCGGCGCATCGTGCACAAGGCCCTCGGCGAGATCAAGGGCGTCACAACGTACAGCGAGGGCGAAGAGCCCAACCGCCGCGTGGTGATCGCACCGGCGGAGTAGGCCTTTTGGTTTGGTGGTTGGTGGGGGAGATAGGACTGATAGGACGAATATGACGCATAGGACCTATCCCACCAACCACCAACCACCAACCACCAACCACCATGTCCGTGCCCAAGCCCAAGGCGCTCCGTCCCGGCGACACGATCGCGATCGTGTCACCCGCATCGCCGCTCGACGCGTCCAAGATCACCTTCACAACCGAACTCCTCGAACGTGAGGGCTACCGCGTGCGGCTGGGACGACACACGCTCGACCGAGATGCGTACCTCGCTGGCTCCGATGCGGACCGGGCCAAGGACCTTCAGGACGCGTTCGACGACCCCGCGATCGACGCGGTGCTCTGCGCGCGCGGCGGTTACGGCTGTGCGCGCATCATGCCCCTCCTCGACCTGGACCGCATCGCGGGCGCCGGCAAGCTGTTCGCAGGCTTTAGCGACATCACCACGCTTCACCTGGCCCTCAATCGGCGCGGGCTCCACACGCTGCACGCCCCCATGCCGCTGACGCTCGCGTCCCCGCGGGAACCGTGGATGATCGCCTCGTTCCTTGCGGCCCTCCGCGGGGGGGACCCTGTGCACCCCGAAGCCCCCAAAGGCGTCGTCGTCGTGGGCGGGGTCGGCGAGGGCCCGGTGGTCGGCGGGTGCCTTTGCCTGCTCACCGACAGCCTCGGAACGCCTGACGCGCTGACCGCCGACGGGGGCATCGTGCTGATCGAGGACGTGGATGAGAACCCTCACCGCGTGGACGCGATGCTGACCAGCCTGCGCCTTTCGGGGGCCCTCGACGGCGCGTTCGGGACCCGCGGCGTGGTCGTCCTGCGGTTC
>CAYJMZ010000359.1:0-2400 GCA_964370995.1 uncultured Fimbriimonadaceae bacterium
GTCCACGTCTGCGATAGCCCGACGATGCGTTGTAGGGAGCCTGACAAGTGTCGTGGTTTGCCCTTCGCAGACGTGGACGTCCGCGCCACTATGCAATCGTAAGTCGTAATCCACTCCCCCTATACTGGGCGTATGCAGGCATGGAACGCGCGATGGATCTCGTTTGCCCCCGACCCGCGGGAGGATGTGGGCGTGTTTGGGTTTCGGCGGCGGGTCGAGCTGGCCGCGGTGCCCGAGGCGCTCGTTGCCCGAGTGTCGGCCGATCAGCGCTACAAGCTGTTCGTGAACGGCGAACCGGTTTCGTGGGGCCCCCAGCGCGGTGATGCCCAGCACTGGTTCTACGAGACCATGGATCTTGCCCCGTTCCTCCAACCCGGTGTCAATTGGGTTGCCGCGCTCGTGTGGAATTTCGGGTGGATGGCGCCCATGGCCCAGCATTCCGTGCGAACCGCGTTCGTGCTCGACGCCGAGGGGCTCTCGACTCCCGAAGCGTGGGAGGTCGCCAAACTCGACAACTGGGACTTCGCGATGATGCACGACGGGGTCGGCGAGTTCTACATCGACGTGGGGCCGGGGGAGATCATCGACTTCCGCGATGCGCCTTGGGGATGGCGCACGGGAGCGGATCTCCCTGCGGCGGCTTGGCGGCCAGTGCACGCGGTGTGCCAAGCCGAGGAGCGAGGGACGCTTAGCGGGGGCACACCTTGGATGTTGGTCCCGAGGTCGATTCCTGCGATGCGATACGATGTTTGCGAGAAACTTCCACACGTGCGCCGAGGATTCGCGGGAGATATCGCCGTTTCCGCCCCACCCGAGGGTCCGCTGGCGGGACCCCTGGGCCTCAAACCCGGCCAAAGTGTGGTGCTCGATTGGCGCGAACTGCGGTGCGCGTTTCCGCGGCTCACGTTGGAGGGGCCCGCCGGCGCCGAACTCACCGTGACCTATGCCGAGGCGGCGTGGGCGGCGGACGGCACCAAGGGCGACCGAAACGACGTCGTGGGCAAGGTCGTTCACGGTTATCAGGACCGGTTTGTGCTAGATAGTGTACAACACACTATAGAAACCCTGTGGTGGCGTACGTTTCGGTACGTGCGCCTCGACGCCTCGGAACCGATGACGGTGCACGCGTTCGACGCGGTGGAGACCGGCTATCCACTTGCCACAGAGTCGTCGTTTGAAGCAGACGATCCTTGGGTGCGGCCTATCTGGGACGTGTCGGTGCGCACGGCCGAGCGGTGTGCGGGGGAGACGTATTTCGACTGCCCCTACTACGAGCAGCTGCAGTACGCGGGCGACACGCGCCTCCAGGTCCTGATCGGCTACTACCTCGGGCGCGACCGGAGCCTGCAGCGCAACGCGGTGGAGACGCTCGGGTGGTCGCTGATGTCCAACGGCCTCACCCAGAGCCGCTACCCCAGCCGCCAGGTGCAGGTGATCCCCCCGTTCAGCCTGTGGTGGGTGATGATGCTGTACGACCAGATGCTGTACGACGACCCCGCGGCGCGCCCCAACTTCGTATCCCCCCAAACCCTCGAGCGGGTACTCGGGCGGTTCCGAAAGCTGCAGCGCGAAGAGGGGCAGTTCTGGCCGTTTGCCGACTGGGTGCCCGAATGGCGTGGAGGGGTGCCGCCGGGCGGGCTCAACGCGCTCGTCCACCAACAAACGCTCGACCTCGCGACAAGGGCGAAGGAGGTCCTCAAGAACGTCTGGAGCACCAAGCCCCTCGACGCGCCGGTCAACAGGTTCTGGCGCGACTGGCCCACAACCGCTGTGCGCACCAGCCCCCACCATTTGGCTGGCTCAAGCAGGCCTGGGGTGGACGACTCCCCCAGCGAGCACGCGGAAGCGCTGAACCGGTTGGTGATGGGGCCACATGTTCCTCCCGAAATGCCGGGCAACCCGTGGCCCGCCGAAGCCCTCAAGGAGGTGGGCGCGGCGCGTTGCACCCACTACTTCTCCTACTACAAACACCTCGCGATGCGCCCGATCGACTACATGGCCGAACTGGCCCCTTGGAAGCAGATGATCGAGGATGGGCTCACCACGTTTGCCGAGAACCCCGAACCCACGCGCAGCGACTGCCACGCGTGGTCGGCGCACCCCATCCTCGGGTTCTTCCAAATCGTGGCGGGTGTGCAGAGCGCCGCGCCAGGATGGAAGGCCGCGCGGATCGAGCCCCACCCCGGCTCGCTGCGCCGATTCGACGCGCGCATCGCCCACCCCGACGGGGAATTGCGCGTGGCGTACGAGGATGGGCGCCTGGAGATTGACAGCCCGGTGCCCTACGAGCTCGTGTGGAAGGGCGAGCGCGACGAGCGGCCCCCCGGTCGGATTGAGTGTTGAGTGTTGAGGATTGAGGATTGAGGATTGAGGATTGAGGATTGAGGATTGAGGATTGAG
>CAYJMZ010000360.1:0-2394 GCA_964370995.1 uncultured Fimbriimonadaceae bacterium
TGTTCGTGCCGCCGGAACCCGTGGACGACTTTGTGGCGCTCATCCTCGCCGAGAGGGTGTTGTTGGCGTAGGGGTACCCTTTGCCCTTGATCCGGGTAGCGGTAGTCGGGGCGACGGGGTACGGCGGGGCGGAGGCGATTCGGCTTCTGGCCGCGCACCCGCATGTCGAGGTTGTGGCAGCCACGTCGTCGCGGCTTGAAGGCAAACCCCTGCGCGACGAGTGCCCTTGGCTTGACACCGCCCTCGTGCTTTCGGCGTTCGATGCGGACAGCCTTCAGGCCGATGTGGCGCTGCTGTGCCAAGAGTCGGGGTTTGCGATGGAGCACGCGCCGCGCCTGGCCGAGCGCATGCGCGTGATCGACTTCTCCGCGGACTTCCGGCTACGCGACCCCTCCAAGTACGCCGAGTGGTACGGGCGCGACCCCGCGCGACCTGAGATCCAGGGCGTGTACGGGCTCCCCGAACTCATCGGCCGCGAACCGATCGCCGGGGCGAAGATCGTGGCGAACCCGGGGTGCTACCCGACGGCCACGCTCCTTGCTCTGGTTCCGCTCGAACGCGCCGGGCTGATCGCGGGGGTGCCGGTGATCGACGCCAAGTCGGGGGTGTCGGGCGCGGGGCGCTCCCGCAAGGAGACCGATTTTCTCCTCGGCGAACTCGAAGGGGGGTTCAAGGCGTACGCCGTGACCGGCCACCGGCACACCCCGGAGATCGAGCAGGGGCTTGGAAGAACGGTCCGATTTACACCCCACTTGCTACCCTTCGCGCGCGGCATCCACGCGACATGCCACGTGCCCCTGCGCGCCGGATCTGGGAGGGAAGAGGTCCTTGCGGCGTGGGACGCGGCTTACCACAGCGAGCCGTTTGTGCGCGTGCGTGCCGACGGCTGGCCCTCCACCAAGGACGTGCGCGGCACCAACGCGTGCGTTCTGGCCGCCGCGTTCGACGAGCGCACCGGCCACGCGGTGCTGGTCTCGGTGATCGACAACCTCGGTAAGGGCGCGGCGGGCCAGGCCGTCCAGAACCTCAACGTTATGTTTGGGCTCGAGGAGACCGCCGGGTTGACGACGTTTGGGGTGTGGCCGTGATCCCCCAGGGCTTTCGGTTTGCGGGGATCCGCTGTGGCCTGAAGAACAAGCGCAGGGACCTCGGCCTGATCGTGAGCCACCGTCCCGCTTCGGCCGCCGGTGTTTTCACGCAGAACCTTGTTCACGCCGCGTGTGTGGAGTTCAGCCGAGAGGCGGTCCGCCGTGGCGGCTTGCGGGCGATCGTGGTGAACAGCGGCAACGCCAACTGCGCCACGGGCGAGCAGGGCGCGCGGGACACCCGCCAGATGGCCGCGTTGGCCGCCGCAGCGCTCAACGTCGGGGCTGACGAGGTGGCGGTCGCCCACACCGGCGTGATCGGGCACCTGCTGGACATGGCCAAGGTCGAGCACGGGGTTGCAGATGCCGCACAAGCCCTTGGCCCCGATCCCCAGCCTTTCCTTGAAGCGATCCTGACCACCGACCTTGTCGAAAAGCAATACGCAATAAAGTTGCAAAACGCTATCGTGTTCGGCGCAGGGAAGGGCAGCGGCATGATCGCCCCCGACATGGCCACGATGCTCGCGTTCCTCGTGACCGATGCGGTGGCCGCGCCCGAGGTGCTCGACCGCGCGTTGCGCCGGGCCGTGGACGCGAGTTTCCACTGCCTGACCGTCGATGGCGACACGAGCACCAACGACATGGTGCTGGTGCTCGCCAACGGCGCAAGCGGGCACGAGCCGGACGAGCACGCGTTGACCGACGCCCTCACCGAGGTGTGCGTGGACCTCGCCAAGCAAATCGCCCGCGACGGCGAAGGGGCCACGAAGCTCCTGGAGGTGCGTGTCACCGGCTCCGACGACCCGCGCCGCGCGGCCCTCGCCATCGCAAACTCGCCGCTCGTGAAGACCGCGATGTTCGGCTGCGACCCGAACTGGGGCCGCATCGTCGCCGCCGCCGGCCGTTCCGGCGCCCGGTTCGACCCCGCCAAGGCCACCCTGATCATCGCCTCGCAAGGAGAGGAGCACACCCTCTTCGAGAACGGCACGCCCGCGTCCTTCGACCCCAAACGCGCCTCCACCGCCCTCAAGTGCGACCACGTCGTGATCGACCTCCGGCTAGGCGAAGGCGACACCGCGACAATCTACACGTGCGACTTCGGCTACGGCTACGTGCGCATCAACGCCGAGTACCACACGTAGGGGAGAGTGTTGGGTGTTCCATGCCTCAACATCCCCGCTGTTGAGGCTACATCGGCCACCATCTGGCGCCGAGGGATTAACGAGTTCGAAGACTAGTGGTTTGTCAGCATTCAATCTTCGGGTAGGGGACTCGATGAGGGGTCGGTCCCCTTTGGGAGTGCGCGAGC
>CAYJMZ010000361.1:0-238 GCA_964370995.1 uncultured Fimbriimonadaceae bacterium
TCTTGGTGCTGCAAACGGCCTGCAAGGTGGTGGACCGAGCGCAGCAGTGGCATCGGGTGCCAGGCCGTGCCCAGGAACCTGGGGACACCCCCGACACGGGGGTGGCACGGGATTCTCTCACCCCAAATGCAACGGACTCTTGCAGGGCTACGCTCGGGTGCGCTCGCGGGCGGCGGGGTAGACTACGGCGGTCTCGGGCTTCAGGACCTCGACTTTGCCGCGCTCGATGGCGGTCAGA
>CAYJMZ010000361.1:248-2379 GCA_964370995.1 uncultured Fimbriimonadaceae bacterium
GTCATCACCTTGCCGACGATGCCTTCGAGTTGCGACAGCATGTCGTAGACGTACTTGTCGGCGCCACGTCGCATCTGCACGGCGTCGCGGTCTGCGCTGTTGCGGATCTCTTCCGCCTGGGCCTTGGCGAGTTTGAGCACCTCGCTCTCGGAGACCATGCGCTCCTGCTGCAATCGGGCGATCTCGATGATCCGGTCGGCCTCCTGTTTGGCCTCGATTTGGAGCTTGTCAGCCATGTGGCGGGCTTCGGTAACGACGCGCTCAGACTCCTTTTTAGAGTTCGTGATGGCCGTTGTGGCGTCCTCCCGGGCCGTGCCCACGATCCGCTCCGACTCGCGCATCGTCACGGCGGCGGCTTTGAGTTCGTTGGGCAGGGACGCGCGGATTTTGGCGATCTGCATGGCGATCTCTTCTTTGTTCAGGCCGAACGTCATGCCGACGTACGTCTTGGGCTGCTCGACTGCGAGGTCGTTCAACTGTTCCAGCATGCGAAGAATATCCACGAGAGGGTTGCCTCCAGATAGCGGGCCACGCACGTCGGTGCATGGACGCTCCTATTTTGACATGACGTGGCGGGATTGCCGTGGGGATTCACGCGTTGGGCCAAGTTATCCCCACCGCCTACCGAGAAGCCAGTACTTTTGCGAGCATGCGCGCCACGGGTTCGGGAACCAGCGAGCCGTAGTCCCCCGAGGAGCGCCACCTCGCGCACGATGCTGCTGCTCATGTACGAGTAGTCCCAGCGGGTCATGAGGAACAGGGTTTCCAGGTTCTCGCTGAGCCTGTGGTTCACCATGGCCATCTGGAACTCGTACTCGAAGTCCACCGTGGCGCGCAAGCCACGCACGATCGCGCGCGCGCCGACCGTCTTGGCGAAGTCGATCAGCATCCCCTGAAAGGTCTCCACGCGCACGTTTTCCAGATGGGCGCACGACTCGCGGATCACCTGCACGCGCTGTTCGGCCGACAGCAGGGGCTGCTTGGACGCGTTGACGCCGACTCCCACGATGAGGTCGTCGAACAGCTTTGCCGAGCGCTCGATGACGTCGATGTGCCCCAGGGTGGGCGGGTCGAACGAGCCGGGGTAGATCGCAAGCTTCACGTGTCCATGTTAGCGGGTTTGTCCGATATGGGGGGCAGGGCGGTTTGTGGTTTGGGACGAGTGGGTCGCAATTCAAGTGTCCGGATCTCAGCGAACTCAGCGTGACAATCCGCCGAACGGCCGAGCCATGGCCGGTAAACTCCCTCCCATCATGTCCTCCCCCATCACCATGACCGCGCAGGGGCTGCACGTCCCGAACGACCCCATCATCCCGTTTATCGAAGGCGACGGCATCGGTCCGGACATCTGGGCTGCGAGCGTGCGTGTGCTCGACGCGGCGGTGGCCAAGGCGTACGGCGGGAAGCGGTCGATCGAATGGCGCGAGGTGCTCGCGGGCGAGAAGGCGTTCAAACAAACCGGAAGCTGGCTCCCGGACGCGACCCTCGAGGCCTTCAAGACCTACCTGGTGGGGCTCAAGGGCCCGTTGACGACCCCGGTGGGCGGCGGCATGCGCTCGCTCAACGTCGCCCTGCGGCAGATCCTCGACCTTTACGTGTGCCTGCGCCCCGTGCGCTGGTTCACGGGCGTTCCGAGCCCCGTGAAGGACCCCGGTGCGGTGGACATGGTGATCTTCCGCGAGAACAGCGAGGACATCTACACGGGCATCGAGTTTCAGGCCGGCACCGACGACGCCAAGAAGTTCGCGGCGCTGCTGAAGGAGCATTTTCCCGATCGGTTCGAGAAGATCCGCTTCCCCGACACCAGCGGCTTCGGCATCAAGCCGTCGTCCCAGCAGGGAACCTCGCGCCTCATGACCTCCACGCTCGAGTACGCGATCGCCAACGGCCGCAAGAGCGTGACGATCGTGCACAAGGGGAACATCATGAAGTACACGGAGGGCGCGTTTCGCGATTGGGCGTACGCCGTGGCCAAGGAGAAGTTTGGCGCGGTGCCCTACGAGGGCGGCCCGTGGATGATCATCGAGGCGCACGGGATCGTGATCAAGGACGTGATCGCCGACGCGTTCCTGCAGCAGATTCTGCTCCGCCCGAGGGAGTACGACGTCATCGCCACGATGAACCTCAACGG
>CAYJMZ010000362.1:0-2345 GCA_964370995.1 uncultured Fimbriimonadaceae bacterium
CTTTGCGCCCCCCGACCCCGGACCTGGATACCTTTCCCTTGCGCGCCTGGATACGATGTCCCTGCACAAAACCGGGGCGGGGCGAGGGGGACCTTGGAGTCACCGCTCGGCTTTCCACCCCTCGCCCAACTTAACGCCGGAGCCCTCATCCGGACCCTCAGGGCTCGAAGTGCCACTTCCCTTTCACCACCCTCGCGCGTAGATTGTCCAGCGAACCCAGGAGATGCGCGCGCGGCTGCACGATCAGCGGCGAGAGGTTGCGGTCGAACACGTCCTCCCAACGACGCAGGCACTCGAAGCCCTCCACGCTGGCCAGGGTCGGGTCCATCAGCCCGGCGTACAGCGCCGCCTGTGATGCAAAGGGCCCCTGCCCGACCACCTCGACGTTCGGCGAAAACCGGCGCATCGCCTCCGCCGCGCGCGCGATCTGCCAACCCGCCGTGAACGCCACAGAGGTTCCCAGGTAGATCGCGTACCGCAGGTTCACTTCGGCGAGTTCGCCGACCCCGAGGGTGTCCAGATACAGGATGGCCGTGCCCCCGGAAACGTCGGGCGCCTGGCGTTCGATCTCCCGCGCCTTGCCGACGTCCGCCACCACGATCCGCACCGCTTTGGGTTTGCCCTTCGGCAGAAACAGCACACCGGGAATGGACAACCCGCTCTCGGCCACAATCACCACCGGCCGCTTGGGGCCCTTGCCCATCTCGGTGTAGAACAGCAGATGGTTTGCCGGCAACCCACCGTTCACCTCGAAAACTCGACCCGCCGGAACCGTCGCGGGCGCCTGCGTCAGAGACTCGCGCGTGAGGTCCCGCATCGTGCGCTCGCCCGCCGGCGGTACAGGCAACACCAGCAGTTGGTGATCCTCGGAGTCGTACACCTGGATGGGTGGCTGGGGCACCGGCGACCCGTCCCCAATCCCGCGAAGCACCTGGTCGAAGAACCCGATCATCGCCTCGCGCATGGGCCCGCTGTAGTCGTGGCCACCGGGGAAGATGCGCGTGTGCACCGCGTCCGACGCGCCGAACAGCCCCCACTCACGCTGCATCTTCGTGCCCGTGAGCCGCGTGGCGTCCGCTGGAAACTCGCCGTCGTTCTCCGCGCCCATCAGTAGCACGGGTTTGGGCGCCTGGATGGCGATCACGTCGGAGCGGTCCCCGATCTGGAGCGTGGCGGGGACGTGGTTGCACAGGCACCCGTTGTCCGGCGCGAGCTCCATACTCGCCATGTAGACCACCGGCACGGCGGCGGTGTAGCGGTCGTCCGCGGCGAACGCATAGAGCGTCGCCAGCCCGCCGCCGGAGGCGCCAGTCAAACCCACGCGCGACATGTCGGCGTCGGGACGCGTGGCCATGTAGTCCAGCGCGCGCATCGCGTCCCACACGTAGTTGCCCGTGGCGTTGGTGCCTCCCTGCACGAGGAACCAGTCGTTGTGCTCACCCTCGGCGCGCCGCTCGATCAGGTTGTTGCCCTCGAAGCTGTGACCCGGGCTGTCGATGGCGATCGCCAGATACCCGCGCAGCGCCTGGAACGCGCTCCGCAGCTGCACTCGGTCCTCGCCCTTCTTGTGCGCCCAGTGGCCATTCACGTCCACGATCACGGGGTGCTTGCCGGCCGAGTCCGGGACGTACACGTGCGCCGTGACATAGAACCGCGGGCGGCTCTCGAACACCACCTTCTCGATGCGGTACCCCTGCCGCTGCAGCACCCCGGTGACCCGGGCGTTCAACGGCGTGCGCGGGGGCAACGGGTCGAGACCCAAACCGCGCATCAGTTCGGCGCGGCGGCGGGTCCGCTCCACCTCGAACGCCGCGCGCGAGGTCGGCACGGCGCGCTTGGCGGCCTGCACCACCTTGGCGCGCAGGTACGCGGCGACCATCGAAGCCCCTTTGCCCTCCAGCACGTCATCGTCCATCGTTCTCCCCGGTACTACGGTTGCGGAGTCCATCCCCTGCTCCATGGCAATCACCTCGCCCAGCGTGAGGAACGGGATGTCGTGGGAATTCATCAAGTCTGGATGGTTAGAGCTGGAGTAATCCGCGCCCTCACTGTTGCTGTCGACCAGCACGGTCGGCTTCTCCTTCCCGCCAAGGCTCAAGAGCGTCACCAGCGCACGGGCCGCCGACGGGATGTGCATGCGCTGCATCAGTCGCGCGCTCGTGACCCACACCTCCCCCTTGCCGACCTTCAGGCGGGCCAGCCCCCCGTTGCCAAACACCTCCCACCCCTCGCTGGGAAGGAACCGCTGCCACATGATGTCGGCGGAGTCGACCTTGTCCAGGCCGACGTGGCCGCCCGGGTCGCACGCCCCCCCACACCCCCCCACCAACCGAACCGGCTTGGGC
>CAYJMZ010000363.1:0-2332 GCA_964370995.1 uncultured Fimbriimonadaceae bacterium
CGGCCTCGGAGGGAAGCGCGGGGTCCTGCCCACTCACGATCCGCATCAGCAGGTCGCGCAGGCTCGCCTTTCGGATCGGCTTGGCCAGCGAGCCCGCAAAGCCCCGAGCCTCGATGTCCGCCGCCGAACTGCGAGCCCCGGAGGACAGGAGCAGCATCGGTATTTGGGCGAACCGCGCGTCGGAACGGACGAGCCGAGCGGTCTGGAAGCCGTCCATCCCCGGCATCTGATAGTCCATCAGGATGAGTGAGATGGGGTCGAATTCGTGGGTGGCCTCGAGCATCTTGAGCGCCTCCTGGCCGGTCGAGACCGGTACCGGCCGACACCCCCAACCGCACAGGTAGTCGAACAGGATGCGCCGATTGGTCGCGTTGTCGTCCACGGTCAACACGCGAAGGCCCTGCAGCGCCTCGACATCGACCTCCCTCGCGGTCGCGGTCGCGGCCTTCTGGAAGGGGATCTCCACCCAAAACGTGCTGCCGATCCCAGGCTCGCTCCGCATCTCGACCGTGCCGCCCATCAGACTCACAAGCTCGCGCGTGATCGTCAGCCCGAGGCCCGTGCCCCCAAAGCGGCGCGTGGCGCTGCCGTCGGCCTGCGTGAAGCTCTCGAACACCGCCTTGTGGCGCTCTTCGGAGATGCCGATGCCCGTGTCCCGCACCGAGAACCGGATCGTCACGACGCCGGACGCCTCCTGAAGCACGGTGGCCTTGAGCACGACCTCGCCCTTTTCGGTGAACTTGATCGCGTTTCCCAATAGGTTCGTGAGGATCTGGCGCAGACGCAGCGGGTCGCCGACAAGTTGGTCGGGAAACTTCGACGGCAGATCGCAAACGAGCTCGATGGCCTTCTCGTGGGCGCGCAACACCATGATATCGCCCAGCTCCTCGATCACCTCCCTCGGCGAGAACTCGAGGCTGTCGATGCTCATCCTCCCCGCCTCGATCTTGGACACGTCGAGGATGTCGTTGAGGATCGTGAGCAGCGACTCCGAACTCTGGAGGATCGTTTGCGCATACTCGCGCTGGATGTCGTCGAGGGGCGTGTCCAAAAGAAGGCCCGTCATGCCGATCACACCGTTCATCGGCGTGCGCACTTCGTGGCTCACGTTGGCCAGGAACGCGGACTTGGCCTGGTTGGCCGCCTCGGCGACCTCCTTGGCCATCTTGAGGTCCTCCTCGATCTGGTGCCGCTCCTCCATCTCGTGCAGCAGGGCGCGCTTCTGCTCGAAGAACGAGTCGATCATGCGCGCGAGCCGGCCGAACTCCGAGGGCGACCGCTTGAGCTTGGCCACGGTGCGCCCGTCTTCGGTGTTGAGGTACGACGAAATCTGGCTCAAAGGGGTGCTCACCCAGCTCATCAGGAGTCCGAAAAGCATCAGGAGCATCACGGCCACAAAGCACACGATTCCCACGATCATGCGGTAGCTCGTGATCTGAAATTGCCGAACCACCGGATTGGACTTCAGCATCACGAGCACGCCCAGTTGGCGCCCGTCAGCACCGTAAAAGCGCTTGGTGAGTTCGGTTCGGTCGATGGTGGACAACGCGCGCGCCTGCCGCGTGAAGTAGGCGCTTGGCGAGAGGATCTCAGCCTCGCTTCCCTGCAGCTTGGCGAACGTCCGCAGCCGCTCGGGGTCCCACAACCGCCCCGCGAAGATGTACGACGCGACGGCACTCCCCCGTCGGGCCGTCGCCGAGCAGATCTCGAGCATACCGGAGGGGGTGGACACGTAGAAGTGGCCCACAGGCTCCTCGGCGGCGCGCTGAAACGCCCTTACCGGCAGCGCCAATCCATCCAGCCGATCCTTGGGATCCATCGAGTGCTCCTGGACGAGCGCCACGTCCGACGAGTACACCCAAACCGCGTCGACCGAGTAGGTCTCCAGACCGCGGGCGAGGCGCGCGTCGCTTGCAATCGAGTCGACCGGGGCGTGGCCATCTTCGATCTGGGACGCGAGTTGCACAGCGTACGCGGCCAGCATGTGCTGATCGCTCTTCAGGGCGGCGTCCACGTTCTCGGCGCGCTCCGCGTTGATGCGCATCGCGATCTCTTCGGTGCGCCCCGTCTCGTACTGCTGCCAGGCGATCAGGCTGACCAGGCACGAAGCGGCGAACGCCGTCAGCATGATCATGATGCGACGGCGGATCGTGACGAGGTTGATCTCTCCGCCCGCCTTCCTGCGACTGGTCGAACTCGTGCCCAATGGAATCCCCATCGCTTTATCGGCACGCGGCACACCGATCACGAGCGACCCGCCCCCCGGCCCCATAGGCGTTGAGATAGGCGAGGTGGAGGGCCGAGCCCCTCACCCCTGTCCCCTCTCCCCGGG
>CAYJMZ010000364.1:0-2288 GCA_964370995.1 uncultured Fimbriimonadaceae bacterium
GCCAACGCACCGGCCGTGTGACGCCGCACAATTGAGTCCGGGTCCCGGAGCGCCTCGATTACGCGCCGCTCGCCGGTCTTGCCCCCGATCTGGGCCAAGGCGTTAACCGCCCAGTCGCGCATTTCTGGTCTATCGTCGTCTGCCAGCCGAAGCACTCCAGGCAGCGCCTTGGGTCCGATCTTCGCCAGCGCCGCGGGGAGCGGATCCGCAATCGTCCAGGGATGCCGCTCGTCGACCAACTGGAGCAAGATCTCGAGGGCCTTCGGCTCGGCGAGCCTGATTAGCCACATCGCGGCGGTGTCGGACACGGTTCGGGAGTGGGATCGAACCAGCAGGAGCAAGTCGGGAACGGCGGGCTTTCCAAATGTGCCGAGCGCATCGACGGCTGTGCGTGCCAAAGCCGGGTCTCGGAGCACCATTCGGAGTTCGGGCGCTACCGCGGCGAACGGATACGCTGTCAGTGCCGTAGTTGCGGCCCAAACCGCTGGGCCACCGCGCCCGAGACAGGCGTCCAGGAGCGGGCCAAGGGCCTTCGGATCGCGGTCCCTTGCCAGTGCGGCTGCCGCGGCGGAGCGGACGCGCGTGTCCGAGTGCCGAAGCAACGGGATCAGGGCCGCCGTCGCGTTCGGCTTGCTCAGCTCGGCGTAGAGGCGAGTCGCGATTCCTTTGTAATAGTAGGGCTTGAGATTGGTGGAGGCCAAGTACTTGAGAATCTCGGGCTTTGCAGCGGGGCGGTGCCTTCGAAGCAGCTCCACGAGGGTGTCGAAGTTGATCTGAAGCCTGGAGGGAATGTAGGCGGCGGTCTCCACAGTGGCTTGGACCAACTCGCCGATGTCGGCCTTCTTGACGCGCTCAATGGTGTAGCGCTCCGGAATGCGAAATCGATTGGCCTTTGTCTGAGCGCACGCGACGAGGCCCATTCCCAGCAAGGCGAGCAAAGCCGCCAATCGCATCGTTCCCATGATTTACCCTCGCTACAGCAATACCACGTCGCGGGCGGTTTCGTTCCAGAATGGGGTGTGCCAAAGAAGACCCCTTGGAAAGGCGTGTTTCCCGCTGCGACCACACAGTTTCGGAAGGACCTGAGCCTCGACCTCGATGCGACCTGCCGCCACCTCGAGGCCGTGATCCAATCCGGTGTGTCCGGGCTCGTGATGCTTGGCTCGCTCGGCGAGAACAACGCGCTGAGCACGGAGGAGAAGTTCGAGGTCGTTCGGGCGGCGATCGCGGTGTCCAACGGGCGCGTGCCGGTGCTCAGCGGCGTGTCCGAGCTCAACACGGAGGCCGCGTGCCGGTATGTCCGCAAGGTGGAGGAGTTGGGGGCGGATGGGATGATGGTGATGCCTGCGATGGCGTACCGTGCGGACCCCGAGGAGGCCAAGGCGCACTTCCTCGGCGTCGCGCGCGCCACGGGGCTCGACATCATCGTGTACAACAACCCCATCGCGTACCACGTGGACATCACGCCCGAGATGTTCCTTGAGATGAGCCCCCAGGCGAACCTCGTGGCCATCAAAGAGTCCGCGGGCGACACGCGCCGGTTCACCGACCTCGTGAACGCGCTGGGCGATCGGTACACGCTGTTCTGCGGCGTGGACGATCTCACCCTCGAGTGCGTGATGCTCGGCGCGCAGGGGTGGATCGCGGGCATCGGGCTGGCCTACCTTCAGGAGAACCAGGCGTTCTGGGAGCTCGCGGTGGCCGGCCGCTTCGAGGAGGCGCGCGCGCTGTACCGGTGGTTCAGCCCGCTCATGCACCTCGACGTGGGCACCAAGTTTGTGCAGAACATCAAACTCGCGATCCAAGAGGCGGGCCTCGGCGCGGAGTGGGTGCGGCTGCCGCGATTGCCATTGTCGGGCGATGAGCGCACTCGTGTGCTTCAAATCATTAGGAAGGCTAACGAATCAAGGCCGGTTGTTTCCGCCCATGCCTGACACCCTGCGCATCGACGTTGTGGACTCGCACACTGGGGGAGAGCCCACCCGCGTGGTGCTGCGCGGCGGACCCCCGTTGCGGCCCGGGACGATGGCCGAGAGGCGCGCGGAGTTTGCCGAACGGTTCGACGCGTATCGCTCGGCGATCGTGAACGAGCCCCGCGGCTCGGACGTGCTGGTGGGCGCCCTGCTCACCGAGGCCGAGCACGAGGGGTCGGACGCGGGCGTGATCTTCTTCAACAACGTGGGGATGCTCGGCATGTGCGGTCACGGGACGATCGGCGTGGTGGAGACGTTGCGCCACCTCGGTCGGTTGAAGGGTGGCGCCGTGCGGATCGACACCCCGGTGGGCAC
>CAYJMZ010000365.1:0-2282 GCA_964370995.1 uncultured Fimbriimonadaceae bacterium
GCCCACACCGCATCCTCTTCCCCTTTCCTCCTTGCGCCTAACGGGCGGTTTGCTCCTTGAACGCCAGCAAACCGTCGCTTCCGCCACCTTGCGCACCATCCTGCGCAACTGCGAACAGACGGGGCGCATCGAGAACTTCCGCCGCGCGGCCCAGCGCCTGAGCGGGGGACACCAGGGTCGCTACTACAACGACAGCGACGTGTACAAGTGGCTGGAGGCTTGTGCGTACGCGGCGGGGCGTGGGCAACTTCCTCCCGATGTGGCGCGTGCATCCGACGCCGTCATCGACGCCATTGCGGCCGCCCAAGAACCGGACGGGTACCTCAACACGTTCTTCCAACTCCAACACCCGGAAATGAAATGGCGCAGCCTGCACGCGATGCACGAGATGTACTGCCTCGGGCACCTGATCGAGGCTGGAGTCGCGTGGAGCGAGGCGACCGGCGACAAGCGCCTGCTCGCGGCCTCGTGCAAGGCGGCCGACCTCGTCGACACCCTGTTCGGGCCGGCGGGACGCACCGGTTACCCGGGACACCCCGAAGTCGAGTTGGCCCTTCTGCGGCTCGGCGGGGCCGTAGGCGAACCCCGGTACCGCGCGTGCGCAAAGGCGTTCGTCGATCGTCGCGGCATGCGCCCCTCGCCCTACGAGGCCGAGGTTGCCAACCCCGAGGTGACCGCGCTCAACCCCGGCCACGCCGCGCTGGTGCAGGTCGAGGGCGCATACTCGGGCGCCTACCTGCAAGACCACAAGCCCCTGCGCGAGCACGACACCATCGAGGGCCACGCGGTGCGCGCGCTGTACCTCTACACCGCGGCGGCGGAACTGGCGCGCGAGGACTCCACGCTCGTCCCTGCGCTCGAACGCGTGTGGTCCAACCTTTTGGAGCGGCGCACGTACATCACGGGAGGTGTCGGTAGCAGCGGAACCAACGAGGGGTTCACCCAGGACTTCGATCTGCCCAACCGCGAGGCTTACGCCGAGACGTGCGCTTCAGTGGCGCTCGCAATGTGTGCCCGCGCGATGCTGAACCTCGACGGGTCGAGCGAGCACGCGGACGCGCTCGAGACCGCCCTGTTCAACGGCGTGCTCGCCGGCATCTCGACCTGTGGGGAGCGGTTCTTCTACGCCAACCCGTTGGAGAGTTGGGGGGGGGTCGAGCGGCCAAATTGGTACAGCTGCGCGTGCTGCCCGCCCAACATCGCGCGCTTCCTGGGCTCCGTGGAGGCATATCTGGCAGGCCAATCCGAAGGGGCCTTGTGGATCCACATTCCGACGGCCATGGGCATCGAAACCCAGTTCCACGGGGTGGACGTCAGGGTTGATGTCGAAGGAAATTACCCATGGTC
The DNA here is from genome assembly GCA_964370995.1 of uncultured Fimbriimonadaceae bacterium. Classification (GTDB taxonomy): domain Bacteria; phylum Armatimonadota; class Fimbriimonadia; order Fimbriimonadales; family Fimbriimonadaceae; genus JAMLGR01. The sequence continues at coordinate 1,348 of CAYJMZ010000365.1, forward strand.
CGGGGAGATCACCGTCACAGTGACCCCGCGGGAGCCCGTGTCGTTCGCCCTGCGCCTGCGCATCCCCGACTGGTGCGAGGACGCCGAATTGCGGGTGGACGGCGCGGACGAGGAAGCAGTTTACGATCGTGGCTACGCGGTTCTCGATCGCACGTGGAGGGCGGGAGACCGGGTCCATTTCACGCTCGCCATGCCCCCCCGGTGGGTCGTGAGCGACGCGCGCGTGCTGGGAAACGCCGGGCGCGTGGCCCTTTGCCGCGGTCCCATCGTGTACTGCGTCGAGGAGGTCGACCTTGGAGCGGCCCCCCAGTGCTTCCTCGTGGACCCCGAAGCTCCAATCACCCCCCTTGGCGAATCTAATAATGTATCATACATTATATCGGGATCCCTCGAATCCGGCCCATCGGATGCGCTCTACACGCACTACGAGCCTCCCGTTTGGCAAGACGAAACCGCCCGGCTCGTGCCCTACCACCAATGGGCCAACCGCGGCCCCGGCGCGATGGAGGTGTGGCTTCGAACACTCTGAGTATCCTGGGGTCCATACCGGATTGGGTCGATAGCACATGCGGTTTCTAAGACGGGTTTTCTCGAAGGGCGACGAACCGAAAGGGCATGAGGGTCCCTTGTTCCCCGCCGTGCGCGAAGCCATGCAGGATGTCCAAGCCTACGCACGGTCCCATGGCGGGTCCATCCTCCTGGTGGGAGTCAGCGACGACGGCGACGTGCACGTTCGGTTCGCAGGCGCCTGCAAGGGCTGCCCCTTGTCCGGCATCACACTGAAGCTCGGCGTTGAGGAGCGCCTCCGGGTGCTCGTTCCCGGCGTCAGGAAGGTCGTGGTCGCGGATTGACCGGTCAGGCAGCAGGGGATTTGCAACACTCAACACTCAACACTTAACACTCAACACTCAATCCTCAATCCTCAATCCTGAATC
>CAYJMZ010000366.1:0-2260 GCA_964370995.1 uncultured Fimbriimonadaceae bacterium
GTACAAGAGCGACCGTGCGTCGGTGGAGTAGGTTCTTGGTTTGTGGTTTGTGGTTTGGTGGTTTGTGGTCCGGAGTGTCTCGCGGAGAGTTCGGTGACCTCCGGACCTCTGCGGATACTCAGCGGCTCTGCGTTATAACACCCTTCCTAACCAAAAACAACAAAACCACAAACCCTCCCCCCTACTCCCGCGCCACCCCGACCACGCCCACCGCAATGCGTCCGCCCGCATTCCCCGTGGGCTGGCCGCCGTCGTCTTGTAGCGCGTGAACGACAACGCCACGCCCGAGGATCGGGGCTAAGTGGCCGTCGATGCTGAAGCCGATGAACACTCGGTCGACCTTGGCCACCCCGCTGGCATCGGCTTCGACGTTGCCTAGGTCCCCGGCATGTCGGGCGCGCACGTGGGTGAGGCCGTGCTCCTTGCCGCCGGGGTTGTAGTGGCCGCCGAGGCTCGTGCCATCCGTGCTGCGCAGATCGCCGAACTCGTGGATATGGAACCCGTGCTGGCTTCCGGGGGCCAAGCCGCTGATTTCGGCGGTCACTCGAATGCCCTTCTCCACGGCCTCGAACTTCACCCAGCCATGCGCGGTTTGCCCCTGCGTGGGGCCCAGCACCGCGATCGCCTTGGGAGACACGTGCGGGGCCATCGGCGCCATGTGCTGTTGGGCGAAGGCCTGCCACGACAGCAGGGCAAGGGCGCCGACGGCGACGATCGAGCAAACGGTGGAGATCTTCATCCCCCCATTGTAGGCCTTCGGGTCAACCCCCGCCTACACGAAGCCAGCCTGTGCCAATCGCGTCGTGTACCGCAGTTTCTTGCACAGGATGCGCGCCAGGTTGCGCAACAACCGGATCTGGAGCACGGGCACGTCCTCGAGGCGCTGCAGCAGGTCCTCCTCGAACACCAGAACCTTCGCAACGCCGCTGGCCGACACCGTAGCCGACCGGCCCTGCCCGTCGATAAAGCCCACCTCGCCCAGCAACGCGCCCTTCTCCAGCACGGCGATGAGGTCATTCAACCCGTTCCGCACATCGCAACGGCCCTCGATCACCACCATGAGCTCGTTGCCGTGCGCCCCGTGCTCGACCACCGAGTCGCCGCCGGCCAGATCGCGCACCGAACCCAACCCCAGCAACCGCCCAAACTCATCGGTACTCAACCCCTCGAACAGCGGGCACGAGGCGAGGTCGGAACGCAAAGCGGCGATGAGGTCGGAATCCACACCCCCATTATCCCCAATAGTGCCCTGGGCTTCAGCCGGGGCCCTACACCTTCAGCACAAACCCCGAATCGCGTGGAAAGATCACCCACGGGGCGGCGATCTTGCGGTCGGCCTTGAGCGCCCCGACATCGAACGGACGCCCATCCGCGTATCGAACGTCCGCGCCCAACTCCTGCCCCATCAGCACGCACGCGGCGATGTCGTAGAGCTTCTCGCTGAGCCCGACCAGCCCGCGAAGCCGCTGCCGAAGCACAAAGGTGCAGTCCACCACGAACGCGCCTGCGCAGCGCATCTTGCCGGGCAGCGCATCCCGGGGGAACGCCTTGATCACGTAGTCGCTGTAGCCCACGGGCTCTGCGTCCCCGATCTGCCCGGCGGGAATCGGCAGCATCGGCTCGCCATCGACGGTCACGCCGTGACCCTTCGCGCCCAGGAAGCACTCGCCGAGATCGGGGAGGTTCACCACGCCCAGCACCACCGAATCCCCCCGAACAAGGGCGATGCTCACGCCCCACAGGGGGGAGCCGCACGCATAGTTCGAGGTCCCGTCGATCGGGTCCACCACCCACAGCCCGCCAGACCCCTCCTCGGCGTGCCCGAACTCTTCGCCCCAGACCGTCGTGCTCGGAACCAGCTCCACCAGCACTTCTCGAAGGTAGGTCTCCACCAGACGGTCGCCGTTCGTGACCACACTGCCGTCGGGCTTGAACTCGCGCGCCAGGGATCGGCGGGCATTCTGCGCCATCCCTCCCGCACGGCGAACGACTTCGTCAAGGCCGGGAAGCTGGTGCGCAAGGGAATCCACCCCCCGATTATGGCGGACCAATCGCCCCCGCCCCCCTTGCCAGAGCGGGGGTTAGAGGGTATAAATACACGCCTCTGCGGGAGTAGCTCAGTGGTAGAGCATCTCGTTGCCAACGAGAATGTCGCGAGTTCGAGTCTCGTCTCCCGCTCCAGGATTTCTGGCACCCCACGCATCCCCAGGCACCAGACGGTCGCACTTCCCATGCCTCCGCAGCCCCGCTGTGGAGGCAC
>CAYJMZ010000367.1:0-2259 GCA_964370995.1 uncultured Fimbriimonadaceae bacterium
CGGACCGGCAATCGGGACGATCGCGGCCACGGGGAGGCGATGGCGGCCACGGGGAGGCGATGGTAGCTGGGGATGCTACGTGCCGCCGTTCCAACTTGGTGGGTTCACCGCGTGCAGGTGCTTTACGAAGAAGTCCCTGCGCTTGCGCTCGCCGTAGGTCCCGCCGCCTGTGTGGTCGGAGCCGGGCAGCATCACGAACTCGAACTCCTTTCGCTCGCGCTCGAGGGCATCCACCAGGCGGAGCGTGCTCTCCGGGGGCACGTTGGTGTCGAGTTCGCCGAGCATCAGCAGCAGGTTGCCCTGTAGTTTGCCGGCGTTCGTGATGTTCGATTGCGCCTCGTAGTGCGGACCGATCAGACCCATCCACTGCTCGTTCCACCACACCTTGTCCATGCGGTTGTCGTGGCACCCGCACGAGGACACGGCGACCTTGTAGAACTCGGGGTGGAACAATACGGCGCCGGTGGAACTCTGGCCTCCAGCCGACGTGCCGTATGCCCCGACCCGCGTGGCGTCGATGTACGCGTATTTGGCGGCCAGAGCCTGCATCCAGAGAATGCGGTCGGGAAAACCCGCGTCGGCGATGTTTTGCCAGCACACGTCGTGGAACTTCTTGCCGCGATTCCGGGTGCCCATGCCGTCGATCTGCACCACGATGAACCCGAGTTCGGCGAGTTGCTGCATCCCGTTGAGCGCGCTGAACGCCTTCGGAACGAACGAGTCGTGCGGGCCCGCGTAGAGGTTCTCGATGATGGGATAGGACAGGCTGGGATTCATATTGGTGGGCCGGTACACCACGCCGTAGATGTCCGTGACCCCGTCCCGACCCTTGGCGGTGAAGCGCTCGACAGGCGGGACCTTGTGGGCCTCCCACTCCGAAAGGTCCGCCCGCTCGAGAGGCAGCGCCTCGGAGCCGTCGATCCGCCGCAGCATGTGCACGGGAGGGGCATCGACACGCGAGAACGTGTCCACGAAGAACCGGTAGTTGGGCGAGAAACTCGTGGTGTGCGTGCCGTCACCGGCGGTCAGCCGCGCAAGACCCTTGCCGTCGAAACCCACCGCGAATGCGTGGATGTAGTAGGGATCCTGCCCAGGGTCTGTGTTGTTGGCGGTGAACACCACGCGCCGCGCCTTCTCGTCCACGTTGACGATCGAGCGCACGATCCAGCCCGTGGGGGTGATGGCGTGCTTGACCGCCGAGGTCTTGGTGTCGATCAGGTAAAGGCGCCCCCAACCGTCGCGCTCCGAGCGCCAGATCATCTCCTCGGTTTGCCCGCAGTCGTGCCGCAGGAGGCTGGTGGTGTCCACAAACGTGGCGGCGGTCTCGTCCGCGAGTGTCCGCACACTGCCTGTGGCGAGCTCCACCTCCACAATTCGGTGGCGCTGGTAGCCCCGGTCGGTGATGGCGAGCCGAAATCGCTTGCCATCGCGCGTCCACTCGGCCCGAGGGGGGCCCAGATACGGCCTCCCGCCGGTGTAGATGGGGGCCAAATCGACCTTGCGCTCGGCCTTACCGGCGAGGTCGATCAGGTAGGTCTCGAACGTGTCCACCTTGTCCCCGGGGAGGTCGTAGTCGCGTTGGACCAACTTTGCACGCCCGCCGTCCTTGGGTGACGACTCGATGAGGAACACCTGCTTGCGGTCGCCGGGGATCACGCGAAACGCCGCGAGGTGCACGCTGTCGGGGGCCCATTGGACAGCCTGGAACGAATCCAACGCGCTCTCGTAGTTGAGGGCTTCGTCGCTGGTGGCCAGAACCCGGATCTTGCCGTCCTGCACCCGCGCGATCCACTTCTTGTCGGGCGAGAGGTTCGTGCCTGGCTGCCCGCCACCGGCGCCCCCCCGCCGGCCTCTTCCCCCCGGAGGCGCGGGATCGGCATCGCCTACCGAGCGGATGGCGTAGGTCGCGATGTCGCACTCCCACTTCTTGCGGTCGGTGTCGAAGCGGACGGTCTTGAGGTCTGCTGAAGGCTCGATCCGCTGGAACGGCAACTTGTCGCCGGCGACGGCCCTCCCAAGCGCCTTGGTGAGCGCCTCGGCCAGCCGCGCGTGGTCGAAGGCGGGTCCCTTGGAGCGCTTCTCGCAATCCACGAGCACGAACGCCGCCCGGCCCGGCCCCGATGAGAGGTACCAGAAGAAACGGTCGCCCCCGAACCAATGGGGATCGAGGGTGAGGTTGTACGCCGTCCCGCGTGCCCGCGCGATGGAGTCCGCGCGGACGTACGCCTCGCGCAGCGCCCCGGGTGTGGGGTGGAAGGG
>CAYJMZ010000368.1:0-2257 GCA_964370995.1 uncultured Fimbriimonadaceae bacterium
CCCCGATCCCCATCTAGAGCGCTTCAATCCGGCGGGCCAGTTCGAAGTCGTAGGGCGAGATGCCGCCGACGTCGTGTGTGCTTACGGACACGAACACCTTCCTGTAGCTCAGCGTGATCTCGGGGTGGTGGTTCAGCTCTTCGGCGACGTGGCCGACCTTCGAGGCGAAGTCCACCCCCGCGAGGTAATCGTCGAACTCAAAACTCTTTGAAAGCCTGTCGTCTACCACCAGCCAACCGTCGAGTAGGTTGACCTCGGTTTCGATCTGATGGGGGTCCAGCTTGGTGTATTCCAGGTTCGCCATGGTGTTCTCGGGGCTGGGGACTCTCACCCCTGCTGGGTAGAATAGCATCGTCGGCGAGGTTGCGCCCGCTCAAGGTCCTAACGGCGGTGCGACGTGCCCGCCCCCACAATTCAAGGACCCTGAACGACTATGCCAACTTCCACAGCAACCGACGCTCTGGCCGACGTCCTGAACTCGGCCACCCTTCACGCCAACCTTCCCACCGCCGAGCTCGTCGAGCACGCGGTCCGCAGCGGCGACAGACTCGCGTCCAGCGGCGCGCTTGTCGCCCTCTCCGGCAAGTACACGGGCCGGACTCCCAAGGATAAGTACATCGTCCGCGAGCCCGGCATCGAGGGCGACATCTGGTGGGAAAACAACGGCTCGATGGAGCCCGCGGTGTTCGATCGCCTGATCGAGAAGGCCAAGGCGTACATGCGCGGGCGCGACCTGTACGTGGTGGACACCTTTGGCGGTGCGGATGCCGAGCACCGCATCAAGGCCCGGTTCGTGGTCGAGCGGCCGTACCACGCGCTGTTCATCAAGCAGCTCCTGATCCGCCCCAACGCGGAAGAGTTGGCGGCCTACACGCCGGACTGGACCATCGTCGACATGTGCCACCTGCTGGCCGATCCTGCGGCGGATGGCACGCGCGGCGAGGCCGTCATCGCCCTGAACTTTGCGAAGAAGACGGCGCTGATCCTCGGCACCCAATACGCGGGCGAGGTCAAGAAGTCCGTGTTCACCATCCTCAACTACCAGTTGCCGCTCAAGGGCGTGCTGAGCATGCACTGTTCGGCCAACATCGGCAAAGGTGGCGATACCGCGCTGTTCTTCGGCCTGTCGGGCACCGGGAAGACGACGCTTTCGGCCGACCCTGCGCGTGGCCTCATCGGGGACGACGAGCACGGCTGGGACGACAAGGGCGTGTTCAACATCGAGGGCGGATGCTACGCGAAATGCATCAAGCTCAGCAAGGAGGGCGAGCCCCAGATTTGGGATGCCGTCCGGTTTGGATCCGTGCTTGAGAATGTGATCCTCAACGATCAGCGCGTGCCGGATTACGACGACGGTTCGCTCACCGAGAACACGCGCTGCGCGTATCCGATCGAGTACATCGAGAATGCGGTGCGGCCCAGCGTCGGTGGCCACCCCAAGAACATCGTGTTCCTCACCGCGGACGCGTTCGGCGTACTGCCTCCAATCTCGAAACTCACGGCAGAGCAGGCGATGTACTACTTCCTCAACGGCTACACGGCCAAGGTTGCGGGCACCGAGGCGGGCGTCGTCGAGCCGGAAGCGACGTTCAGCACGTGCTTCGGCGCGCCGTTCCTGCCCCTGCGCCCCAAGGTCTATTCCGAGCTGCTCGGCAAGAAGATCAAGGAGCACGGCGCCCAGGTTTGGCTGGTGAACACGGGCTGGACCGGAGGGTCGTACGGGGTGGGCAGCCGCATGAAGCTCGCCTACACGCGTGCGATGCTGACCGCAGCCCTAGCGGGCCAACTTAATAATGTAGAGTACACTATAGATCCGGTGTTTGGATTGGCAATTCCGACGACGTGCCCGAACGTGCCGGACGAGGTGCTGGTCCCACGCAAGACGTGGGCCGACAAGGCCGGCTACGACACGAAAGCCCAGGAGCTGCACGCGATGTTCGAGGCGAACTACAAGAAGTTTGTTTGAGCAGGGAGCAGGGATCGCATGATTTTCCGCACCATTACCCTCAGCGCTCCGCCTCAAACCTTCTGCCCGGGCACCCTCGAATCGGAACGCCGCAATTTGGGAGCCACCGTGCAAGTGTTCTGAATCGTAAATCTCTAGGCAGTTCCGGACCCAGTTATCACAGGCACCCCTCGCACCTCCGGGGGAGAGGGGCCGGGGGGTGAGGGGTCCGGTCCGCTTTCGCCAGCTCGTGCCCTGCGGACCTGCATTGGGCTGGGATGCACCCTCCCCTGCCATCACAATCAGCGCGAG
>CAYJMZ010000369.1:0-1416 GCA_964370995.1 uncultured Fimbriimonadaceae bacterium
TGTCGGGGGTGCTTTCACCGAGAGTTCGCACCTAACGCACCCCCGACACGGGGGTGGCACGAGATTGGGACCCTTCGCCGTGCCCTGGGGAGCGACAGGGCGTTAGAGGCCGTCGGCCAGCCGTTTGAGGAGGCGCTCGCCGCAGGCCTTCGCGCGCCAGCCTTTGAGCACGCGGAGGTGCGCCACTGGTTCGCCTGCAGTAGCGAGGCGGTAGAGGTCGGCGATGTCTTGTCGGTTCATCACGAGCGAGGGGTCGATGCCTTGATCGAAGCAGATTGACTGCGCCAAGGACCACAGTTTGTCGGCGCGAAAGCGATCGGTGGGGGTCGGTTCGGGCTCGCGCCCCGCGGACAGGCCGGTTTGCGGGGCGGACAGCCCGCGTTGCACGGCAGCCACCAGGTCCGCGCCGTAGCGTGCCTCAACGGGCCTCGGCAGGCCCCGCACGCGCGCCAACTCGGCAACGGTCTTTGGAGGTCGCTTCGCAAGGTCGGTCAAGACCTCGTCGCGGACGAGCGAACGCGGGCGCACATCTTCGGCGCGGGCGGTCTCGTCAAGCCATACGGTCAGCTCGCGCAGCACCGCCAGCGCGCGCGGCTGCAGAGATTGTGCGCCCTTCACCCGCAGGTACTGGGCATCTGCATCGAATTGATACAGCTCCGCCTCGCAAAGAGCCTGCGACGCCTCGTGTGCCCACGCCTCGTGGCCCGCGTCGGCCAGGCGGGTTCCCAACTCGTCTCGGACCCGAGGCAGGTAGCGAACGTCGTCCGCCGCGTAGCCGCACTGCTCTTCGGTTAGCGGGCGCAGATCCCACTGCGTGAGGGTCTGGCTCTTTCCCAGCTTCGCGCCGACGAACTCCATTACGAGTTTCGACAGCGAGAGCGGGTAAGGCAAGTTGAGGAAACCCGCCGCGATCTGCGTGTCGAACACGTTCGCCGGCGTTCCACCCGAGAGGCGCGCCGCAGGCTCGATGTCCTGCTCGCCTGCATGCACGATCTTCTCCACACCGGGGCTGCAGATGAATTCCCAAAAAGGTGCGAGATCGAGGTTGGCGAGCGGGTCAATGAGGGCCACACGGTCCTCGGTGGCGACTTGGATCAGACACAGGCGGGGCAGGTAGGTCGATTCGCCGATGAATTCGCTGTCGTACGCGAAACGGCCGGCTCCGTACAGGTGGGCGAGCAACTCCTCGAGCGCCCCCGCCGAGGTGATCACCGGCGCCACTTCGTCGGGGATCTGCGGGTGGGAGGGTACGGCGGACGGACCCTGGTCTCCCCCAGTGTTTCGGCTCGAGCGGCGTCGGTGGTTGGAGAGGTTGGAGTAGCCCATGGGCGGGGGATTAGTTTGGCACGCCTTCGTCTTTCGTTCAAGGTGGCTTCGGGGATGCCCCCCGTGGCAGGGGGGGGGGCCAAGTGGGCG
>CAYJMZ010000369.1:1426-2242 GCA_964370995.1 uncultured Fimbriimonadaceae bacterium
GGGCGAAGCAAGGTGGCCGGAATCGGCGGGACGCCGAAGCCACCACAAACGACTAACGACGACCTACGCTGTAGAATCACGGCATGAGCCTCGTGATCTTGCTGGCAGGCACCGCCATGGCGTGCACTCTTCGTCCCACGAACCTTCGGTGCGATGCGCGGACCGACCCTGTGGGCATCGCTGCGGTCTCGCCGAGCCTGAGTTGGGAGTTGGCACCCGCGCGCAAGGGGCTCAGGAGCCTCGCACAAACCGCGTACGAGGTGCTGGTCGCCAGTAGCCCGGGGCTGCTGAACGCGAACAAGGGCGACGTGTGGTCGAGCGGCAAGGTCGTTTCGCCGGACACGTTTGGCCTCCGCGTGGCCGGGCGCCTGCCGGAGTCGGGCTCGAACGTGTGGTGGAAGGTGCGCGTGTGGGATCGCGAGGGAGCGGTTTCCGACTGGAGCGCGCATGGGACGTGGAGCGTAGGCCTGGGGGCGGCGGACTGGTCGGCCCAGTGGATCGGCTGGGATGCGCCGGCAGAGAGGCTGTCCTACGCCACCTGGGACGGCGCGGCTTGGATCTGGCACGCGGCGGACTCCGATCCGATTCCCGCGAGCGACCGCGTTTTCGAGAAGTCCTTCTCCCTGCCCGCCGGCGTTGGCAAGGCGGTGCTGCGGGTGAGCGCCGACGACCAGTTCGAGGTGTTCGTGAACGGCACCCAGGCAGCGCAAAGCGACGGGCAGACGGACGCGTGGAGGCGCCCGGTCGAGCGCGAGGTCTCCACGAGTCTGCGGGCAGGTGAGAACACCCTCAGGGTCATCGCCCACAACGTCAAAC
>CAYJMZ010000370.1:0-2220 GCA_964370995.1 uncultured Fimbriimonadaceae bacterium
GGCAACCCAAAGCGGCGCCGGGCCGCCGCACTCCAAGGCGCTTCGCGCTACCGCCCGATGCGAAGCTGATGGAATGACGCACATCTAGTGTGGTGAATCACTGATTCGTTGACGAAGTCGTGTGGTCGCGCGTGTGTCAATCCACTTCTGGTTCACCACACCAGTTAGGGACGGGCATTTCCGAACCTCCGGAACCACCGGTTCTTGAATATCAGCGTTCCGGGGTCAGCGGACCCGCAAAGCACGCGGACCCGCGGTACATTCTAGGGGGCTGCAACCAGCCAAGGAGCGCTTCGTTGCTCAACTTCGAACTTCAGCGGCGTCTTGCGGACGGCGAGGACGTGCTTTCCACCTCCCTGCGCGGCACGTCCCTGCTCGAATGCCCGCTGCTCAACAAGGGAACCGCATTCCCCGCGTCGGAGCGCCGCCGCTTCGGGCTCGACGGCCTGCTGCCCTGCCACGCGACGGACATCGAGGCGCAGCTTGCACGCGTGTACGGGGAGTTCTGTTTCAAGTCGACCGAGATGGAGAAGCACATCTATCTGCGCGCGCTTCAAGACCGGAACGAGGTGCTGTTCTACAGGCTCCTTCTCGACCACATTGAGGAGATGACGCCGCTCATCTACACGCCGACCGTAGGCTCCGCGTGCCGCCACTTCAGCCACATCTACCGTCGCCCGCGCGGGCTGTTCCTGTCGTATCCGGACCGGGACGAGATGGTCCGCCTCCTGGAGAACCGGCCCACCCGGCATATCGAGGTGATCGTGGTGACGGACGGCGAGAGAATTCTCGGCCTGGGCGACCAGGGGGTCGGCGGAATGGGAATCCCCATCGGCAAGCTCTCGCTCTACACCCTGTGCGGGGGCATCCACCCCAGTCAGACCCTGCCCATCCTTCTCGACGTCGGCACCGACAACGAGGAGCGTCTGAACGACCCGGGCTATCTGGGCTGGCGGCACCCGCGGATTCGAGGCGAGGAATATCTCGCGTTTGTCGACCGGTTCGTCGACGCCGTCCGGCACGTGTTCCCCCAGGTCCTGCTGCAGTGGGAGGACTTCGCGCGGGACCACGCCAGGTTCCTGCTCGACACGTACCGCGACGAACTCTGCAGCTTCAACGACGACATCCAGGGCACCGCCGCCGTGACCGTTTCGGTGCTCATGTCGGCGACGCGCAAGGCGGGCGTGCCGCTTGCCGACCAGCGGATCGTGTTCCTGGGCGCCGGCTCGGCTTCGGCGGGCATCGCGGGCCAGTTGGCGGACACCCTGGTGGAGCAGGGGCTCTCGGATGCGGAGGCCGTGTCCCGGTTCTGGATCCTGAACTCGCGCGGGCTCGTGCACGAACAGATGGACGGCCTCCAGCCCTTCCAGAAGCGCTTCGCCCGCCCCGGTCGCGAGCTCGCGGAGTACCCCGGCATGGACCCCGGGCACATCCCGCTTTCAGAGGTGGTCCGGCACGTGCACCCGACCGTGCTGATCGGCGCGTCCGGCAAGGCTGGGATGTTCACCGAGGAGATCGTGCGGGAGATGGCGAGGCACGTACCCCACCCCGTCATCTTCCCGCTTTCGAACCCGACGTCCCAGGCCGAAGCGCTTCCCTCCGACCTCTTCGCCTGGACCGACGGGCGGGCGGTCGTGGCCACCGGCAGCCCGTTCGCCCCCGTCGAGCACGGTGGACGCGCGCATCCCATCGCCCAGTGCAACAACACGTACGTGTTCCCCGGCATCGGCCTCGGGGTGGTCGCCTCCAGAACGGCCCGCATCACGCCCAACCTGTTCATGGCCGCCTCCAAGGAGCTCTCCCGCGTCGCCGCGACGTTCCCCGATTCCCCCATCCTCCCGCCCCTGCGCGCGATCCGAGAGGTGTCCGAGGGGGTGGCGGAGCCGCTCGCACCCGAGGAGTTGCAGCGGCGCATCGCAGAGAAGATGTGGGTGCCGCGTTACCCGCGCCTGGAGCCGGCATGAGGGTGGTTCCCGACGAACGGACCGAGGCAGGGCTCCAAAGGGCGCTTTCCATGCCTCAGCAACCCCGCTGTTGAGGCTACATCGGCCACCTTCTGGCACCGAGGGATTAACGACTCGGAAGACTCGTGCTGCCTCAACACTCGGGTAGAGGGCTCGATGAGGTTTCGCGTGGGTTGGAGTTGCGTGCGCCGGCCCGACGGATGGGAAGCCTCTGCCTGACACACAAGATCTCATCAAGCCCGGAACTCGTCTTTTT
>CAYJMZ010000371.1:0-2220 GCA_964370995.1 uncultured Fimbriimonadaceae bacterium
GGCATGGGAAAGGCGCTTCGCGCCCGGAACCACCCTAGAAGCCGCGGAACAGGCCGCCGCCCGAGAGGATCAGGCCGAGGATCTGGGCGATCTGGTTCATGTTCGCGCGGCCGGACTGGGCCACGTAGATCACATCGCCGTCACGCAGGGGCATGTCTTCCATGCCGTTCTTGCCGGCGAGGATGTCCTTGTAGTTGTAGCTCTTGGGCACCACGCGCCCGCTCTCGTCTCTTCGCGCCAAGGTCACGCCGTCGAGTTTGGCCTCGCGGATCGGGCCGCCGGCCAGGCCGATCGCCTGCACGAACGTGAGCCCTTCGCCGTCGGGGATGTCCTGCGGCCCGGGTTTGCCGACCATGCCCATCACCGAGATCCGCGCCTTGTGCTCGGGCACGTACACGGTGTCGCCATCCTTCAAGGGCACGTTGTTCTCGGGTTTGCCGAGCAGGATCGCCGCGCGCAGGTCCACGGGGATCTCCTCCACGCCGCGCACCACGCGTGCCTTGGTGAGGCCGGCCTTGGCGGTCTGTCCACCGGCCGCCGCGATGGCCTCGACGATGCCGTTGCCCTCCACGATGTCGATCAGGCCCGGACGGAGCACTTCGCCGACCACGCTGACGCGGATCGTGGGCTCGGCGGCGATGTTCACCACGTCGCCCGCCCGAATGAGCACGTTGGCCTCGGGTTTGCCGTCGATGAACAGGTCGCGCATCTCGATCTTGATCATGCCGTCCGCGCGAAACACGAGGGCGCGAAGCCGCTCGGGTGGCAACGCCAATCCGCCGGCCGCGGCGACGCACTCCGCGAGCCGCCAGCCCGGCTTGGCATCCAAGGCGCCTCCCAAACGCACCGAACCGAGCACGTACACGCGGTTCTGGCGCATCTGCTTGATGTTCACGGTGACCTCGGGGCTGCGCAGCTCCCGGGCGAGGCGCGTCTCCAACTCGTGCTTGAGCTGTTCAAGGGTCATTCCCTCGACCTTGATCTCGCCCACGAGCGGGAACGTGATCTTCCCGTCGGCCCGCACGAGGAACTCGCCCGAGGCCTCGGCCACGTCGCGGGTGGCGATGCCGAGCAGGTCCTCTGGGCCAAGCTTGTACTCCTTGACAAGCGCCGGGGGGAGAGGCACCGAAGCGGGCGGATCCTGGGCGTAAACCGCACCGGCAAGAGCGACGCAGACGATTGCGAGAAAGACGTGACGGCGCATGATGGGACTCCCCGCCCGTTTCGCGAGCGGCTCTCTGGAATCATCGGCACGGCGAACCGAGAATCTAAACGGTCGCCATGGCAAGCCTTCCGCGCGTCAGCGTCGTGATCCCCTGCTTCAACCAGGCGCAATACGTGCGCGTGGCGATCGACAGCGCGTTGGCGCAGACGTATCCCGATGTGGAGGTCGTGGTGATGGACGACGGCTCGACCGACGACACGCCCGCCGTGCTCGCGTCGTATGGAGATCGCATTCGGACCATTCGACAGGTGAATGCCGGGCTCTCGGCGGCACGGAACGCAGCCATCGCGCACTCCACCGGTGCCTTCGTGGTGCTCCTCGACTCCGACGACGCCCTCCTGCCGACGTGCGTGGCCTCGCGGATGCAGGCGGCCCTCGCGGACGAGCGGGTGGGCATCGTCACGGGCTACTACCGCGAGATCGACGCCGAAGGCCACACGCTGCCGCGCATTCCCGAGGTTCGGCGGGTTGGGGCGCAACCACATCTGTACCAGACGGTCAGGCGGAACTGGGGGCCTCCCGTCGGGTGGACCATCCGGCGCTTGGCGCTCGATCAGTGCGGCTGGTTCGACCCCGCCCTGCGCTCGTGCGAGGATTGGGACCTGCTGATCCGCATCAGCGCGCGATGGCGAATCGCGTACGACCCATGCCCCGTCGCGCTCTATCGGCAACTCCCCGGTTCGATGTCGCGCAACCACCTGGTGATGGTCGATGCGGGGGCGAAAGTGCTGCGCAAGAACGCGGGTTTGGCGCCGAGCCGTGCCGCGTACGCGTGGTGGGCCCAGTTCGGGCGCTTCCAGCACGGGCGGCGCATCTTGTTCAACGTGCTGACGACAGGTCCGTGGGGTTACCGCCTGGCCACCCTCCTCGCGAAACGGCCTCACCTCCTGTGGGTGGGCCTGTTCGCCGCCCTCTCGCTGGTATCCGGCAAGCGGCCAAGCGAGGCCCTGTAGCACAGGCTCCCAGCCTGTGTAACTCCGGATCACAGGCAGGGG
>CAYJMZ010000372.1:0-2214 GCA_964370995.1 uncultured Fimbriimonadaceae bacterium
AATCCACGCACTCCCAAATTGGCCCGCTCGTCCCCCGGAGGTCAGTTGCGTCCCCCTGCACCTCCCGAGAACGGGTGGCTTGCCTTTCGCGGACGGGGACGTCCGCGCCACTATGCAAGAGGCTTACGAGCGCGGCGGCGGGCGGCGGCGGCGAGGGCCAGACCACACAACACCATCGTGCCAGGCTCGGGGACGGGTGAACCCACCAGTTGGAAGGCCTGGTCGCCGCCCGGCTGCATCTGGACGAAGGATGCGCCATTGAAGAGGGCCGACTTGCTGTCACCGCCGGCGGCATTTAACCTCGACTGCGAGGCCTCGAAATTGACGCCCGCAGCCCCGAACCAGTAGGAGCCTGCACTGAGCACCAGCGGCGCAAGGTCAAGATCTACTCGGAACACAAAGGTCGATCCAACTTGGAAGACTTGAGTCCAAGTGGTCGCGAGAACATCCTGTGTGTGCAACTGAGTGCCCGGCACCCCAGCGCTGTTCTGGAGGACCTTAACGCGCATGGTTTGCGAGGTGCCGTAGTTCTGGTTCGTGAAATACACATAGCGTGTGATCTGAACCGCGGTGGAAAAGGTCGCCAAATCTGCCCAGTTGGACCCAGCCACGGTATTTGTATTGGACCCAACGTAGGTGACAGCAGTCGGAGCCTGGTCCCACAAGATCACGGCCGAGGCTGAGGAGGCCAGAAGTGCAGCGGCGAGAACAGCGGGAAGGACGCGCTTCATCGCATAAGAGTACACGGCGCATACACGAGCCGAATTACCAGGTTTTCGAGCAAAGATACTAGACAAACACGTCGCGAAGCGCGTCCCAATACTCGTTCGAAACGCCTCCAAACAGCGACACCCCCGCTCCCCCACGGCGCAAGACGAGCCGCAGCGCGTCCGCAAAACCCTCGGGCGAGGTAAACGCGGGCATGTACACTCCCGCCAGCACGGGGATGCGCACGGCGTGCACGTTCTCGAGCACGCGCTCTCCGATCCAGGGCACCCCCTCGTCGTAGAACGAGTGGTAGATCATCGGCGCGGCGAAGTCGAGCGGCCACCGGTCCCACGCCTGGCGACAGATCGTGCGCGCCATCCGAGGAGTCGGAAACACTGCGGCGCTGCACGGCTTGCCGCGGTTGTGCGCGACCTTCACCAGCGCCTCCACGAGGGTCGTGATCGAGTCGTAGCGAAAGTGCAGCCACTCTTGGTCGTGTGCGGGGTCGGCGATCTCCATGGGGTCCCTCCCCGAGACCTTCTTGAACGCCTCGCGGGTGTGGGCCCCGTAGCAAAAGTCGTAGTCGGGGAGTTCCTCCGACTGGTCCAGCGCGTAGGTCTTCCACAGCGCCTTGGGCAGGATCACGTCCGGATAGCGCACGTAGTCGAGGTGCACCCCGCTCACTCCCTCGTGCGACACGACCTCGTCCACCTTCTCCTCGAGGAACGTGCGAACCCCGGGGATCACGGGAGACAACCAGCGGTAGTAGTCCACATACGGGGGCTTGTCAAGGCACGACTTCCCTGTGCGGCTGACCATGTACCAGTCGGGGTGGTTCTCACGAATCCACGCGTCGCCGCGGTTCGTGGTCCACATCCAGATGTGCGCCTCCATCCCCGCCGCCCGAATCGCGTCGATGTCGCGCGCGGCCAACCCGCTGAGAAACACCCCATCCACCCCGCGCAAGCGCAACTCCTTGTAGTGGGCCTCGACCTCGCCGATGGACTTCAACGCGTCCACCGCGCCGGCCCACACAAACACCTTGGGCCCCTTCCACTTCACGAGCTTGTCCTTCCCCTCGCCCTGGTTTCGATTCCCGGGCCAACCCGCCATGCCCAAGCCCGCCGTACCCGCCGCCATGAGGAACTCCCGCCGATCCATTCCCCATTGTATTGCCGACCTCTCGTTTCTTGTTTTCCTGCAAAGATTCCAGAGCCATTTCGTCACCATGGCGGTCAACCACAAGCGAGTTTCAAGCCACCCGAATGCCCCCCACCCGGCACCAGAGGCGTCAAGATGTGCTGCGGTTGAGGCTCTCCGGGAACCCTGCCCCGGAGTCCACCATCGGGAGCGGGCAGCGTGGGGGCCATTCCGGGCGTGCTCTCAAGAAAACTCCTCTTGCTGTCGAAGCGCGTTTGTTCTGCCATGCCCCCATTGTCTCCCAGCCCGTGTCATTCGTGAGAGGCCCGAGAGAGTTGCAGAGTGGTCGGTAGGTCGCGTCGGCCC
>CAYJMZ010000373.1:0-2210 GCA_964370995.1 uncultured Fimbriimonadaceae bacterium
GGTGTTGCCTTCGCCCTCCACAGCGGGGCTGCGGAGGCATGGGGAAAGACCGATCTGCCAATCTAGAAGCTGATGGCGTATCGCGACTTCCAACACTTCCTCGAAACCCTCGAAGCCAAGGGCGAGCTCAAGCGGATCACGGAGCCGGTGAGCCCGTACCTCGAGATCACCGAGATCGCCGACCGCGTCATGAAGGCCGGCGGCCCCGCGCTGCTGTTCGAGAACCCGGTGGGTCCCCCGCACCGCTTCGGCACGCCCAACCCTCGCAGCGCGGTGATGAACGAGCCGTCGATTCACGCGATTCCAAGCGGCGAGGTGCGCTACCCGTTTCCCGTCGCGATCAACACGATGGGCTCGCGCAAGCGGATGTCCATGGCCCTCTCGTGCGAGGACTTCGAAGTGCACGCCGAGCGCCTCGCCGCACTGCTTCAGCCTGAGATTCCCAAGGGTCCCTTGGAGGCGCTCAAGATGCTGCCGGGGCTGTTTCGGGAGGTCAAGACCGTCCCGACCAAGACCGTCGACAAGGGCATCTGCCAGGAGGTGGTGATGCAGGGCGACGAAGTGGACCTCACCCAGTTGCCGGTGCTCACATGCTGGCCCGAGGACGCCGGCCCCTTCGTCACCCTGCCCCTCGTGTTCACCTTCGACCCGAACACCGGCAAGCGCAACGTGGGCATGTACCGCATCCAGGTGTTTGATAGGAACACCACCGGCATGCACTGGCAGATGCACAAGACCGGCATGAGGCACATGGAAGAGGCGGGCGCGAAAGGCCAGCGCATCGAGGCGTGCGTGGTGCTGGGCGGCGATCCCGCGTACACGTTCAGCGCGATTGCGCCCCTGCCGCCCGGCGTCGACGAGATGCTGTTCGCCGGCTTCCTGCGCCGCGAGAACGTGCGCCTGGTGAAGGCCAAGACCGTGGACATCCTGGTGCCTGCCGATGCCGAGATGGTGCTCGAAGGGTACGTCGACCCCGCCGAGCGCCGCCTCGAAGGACCGTTCGGCGACCATACGGGTTACTACTCCCTCGCCGATGAGTTCCCCGTTTTCCACGTCACGTGCGTCACGCGGCGGGAAAGGGCCGTGTACCCCGCGACGATCGTGGGCCAGCCGCCGATGGAGGACGGGTGGATGGGCAAAGCGGTCGAGCGCATCTTTCTGCCCCTGATCAAGCTCACCGTGCCCGAAATCGCCGACATAAACCTGCCCGTCGAGGCGTGTTTCCACAACGTGGCGTTCGTGTCGATCAAGAAGAAATACCCCGGCCACGCGTACAAGGTGATGAACGCCATCTGGGGCCTCGGCGGCCTCGCGTTCACCAAGTTCGTGTTCGTGGTGGACGCCGACGCGGACGTGCAGGACGTGGGCGAAATGCTGTTCCGAATCGGCGCCAACTGCGACCCCGGCCGCGACACCCTCCACTCCCGAGGCCCCGTAGACCAACTCGACCACGCGTCGATGGGGGTTGGCTTCGGAGGCAAGATCGGCTTCGACTGCACCCACAAGTGGCCCAACGAGAACGGCTTCTCCCGCGACTACCCCAAGCTGATCGTCATGAGCGCAGACGTGAAGGCCAAGGTCGACGCCATGTGGGACCGCCTGGGGCTCTGAATTGGGGGTCGGGCACACGACCCCGGAGGGGTCACGGACGGTAGCCCGGGGTCGTCTCCCGACGGACCCCGGGTGATGCAATGCCCCCGCCCACCGACCCTGAAGGGGTCGCGAATCGTCGGGGCGGGTGTGCGACTCGATGTGCCCGAGGCGCATTTCCGCGACCCCTTGCGGGGTCGGTTGATGGGGCCGTCCGTGCCCCGGGGTCTGGCGACCCCGGGCTACCGTCCGTGACCCTTTCAGGGTCGGGAAGGGCCGGCTCAGGCTGCGTGCGGGTGGCGGGCCTCCTCGACCCAACCCAAGAGCGCCAATGCCAACACGAGGGTCCAGAACTCCCACAACCCGACGAACACGATATGGAGCACCAAAGCAAGTGCCAGCGCTCCGACGACGAACCACGCTGCCCAGGGGCGCCGTGTCCAAACCGCCCACCCCGCAACAACCCACGTGAGTCCGCCCGCAATGCCGGCGCGAGGAAGAGGGCACCCGGAACGTTGAGGTCCTCCCATCCGAGCACAAGCCCAAGCGCCGCAGCTGCCAACACCATCGTCCCTGTGCCAGCGATGAATACCGTATCGTCAAAGCGCTCTGAACTGAGC
>CAYJMZ010000374.1:0-2201 GCA_964370995.1 uncultured Fimbriimonadaceae bacterium
AGGTGGTTCTCCACGGGTGTGCCGCTGAGACACAGGCGGTGGCGCGCATTCAACTCGCGGGCCGCCTTGGCGGACGTGGTCGCCGCGTTCTTCACGTTCTGCGCCTCGTCCAGAACCACGATGTGGAAGGCCTGTGCGACGAGCTTCGCGCGGTCGCGGGACAGGATCGCGTAGTTGGTCAGGGCGAGGTCCGCACCCGCCAATCCGGCGTAAGCGCCCGTACGGTCGGGCCCGTGCAGGGTCACAACCTTGAGATCGGGAACGAACCGGGCCGCCTCCCTTCGCCAGTTGGGCAGCGTGCTGGTGGGCGCCACCACGAGGCACGGCCGGTCGCAGCGCCCGGCGAGCCGCTCGCATTGCAGGTGGGCGAGCACCTGCACGGTCTTCCCCAAGCCCATGTCGTCCGCCAGGATGCCGTCAAACCCGAACTCGCGAAGGAACTGGAGCCACGCGAGGCCCTCCCGCTGGTAATCGCGCAGTTCGCCGTGAAAACCCTTGGGCGCGGCCAACGGGCTTACGGAGCCCCGATCGGCCAGGCGTTTGCGAAGGTCCTCGATCTGCTCGCTGCTTCGCCACTGCACCCCCGCCGCCGTCGCAAGCTCCTCGATGCGATCGGTATCGCCGAGTCGCGAACTCGGAAGGCGGAGCGCGTCGGGCCAAAGGGCGACCTCGCCGAACAGCTCGATAAGGGGTTCGAGAATCGCGTCCACACGCTTGCGCGGGATGGAGATCACGGCGCCGTTCGGCAGGGTGACCACGGGGTCCGTTTCAGGCAGCTTCGCACCGTAGCCGTAACGGTACAGGGGCGTGTCGCGCTTCAGGAGTTGAGGGAGAAGTTTGCGCAGATCGACAAGCTCACCGCCCAGCCGAATGCCCAGCATTAGCTCGAACCAGTTGTTGCCGGACTCCGACTCGACGCCAAACTCCCACTGAATGTGATCGCGCCCAACGTAGTGGAGATCGCCGACGACCTCGACGGCCCAATCCTCCGCCCGCAGCTTGGGCACGGCTCCACGCAAAAAGGCATCGTACTGCTCGAGGTGATCGACGCCTGCGCTCGGGCTCATGCACAACGACCCTCGCCGCTCTGCGGGCACGTTGGCCGTGTACACGAAACCGGCGGACAACCAGCCGTACGAGTTCATGCGGCGCGCGTAGCGATCCTCCTGCTCGGTGTCCCTGACGACCACGCACACACGGCCCTCGCTCACGCGGCGGACCTCGTCCTGGTCCGACGGGGCGACGCGGTGCCCGTCGTAATCGAAGCTGAGATCGGCAAACGGGATCAGCGTCGGCTGCCCCCCCATCCGATACGAGTCGTCCGGGCAGGACACAAGTTCGAGCCGGATGTGGGCCGTCGGCCTGGGAGAGATGCGCTCGATCGCAAGCGGCTCTGCGGGAAGAAACCCGACGGGCACCCCGGCGCTCAGCAGGCCCTCGCGGATCGGAGCGGTGTACTCCGGGGGCACTGCGGGGGCTCGCAGGAGGGAGGCGAGCAGGCCCGGGTCGATCTCGCTCTCGATCGGGCCGCAGGTGCTTGTTTCGGGGTCGATGTACCACGGCGGAGACAGCGGAAGGGCCACACATCCATCTCCGGCGTCGAGCACGGGCAGCTGATTGCCGCGCGGGTCCGTCCGCCAGGCGAGCGCCGCCCCCCGCGATGGGCCTTCTCGGAGGGGTGCCGTTTCCAGGCTGTGGTAGAAGCACCGGCCGGTGATCAAGAGGTCCTTGAGCAGCCGGGCGCCGTTGGGCCCGCTCAGCACGAACTCCTGCTGCCCGTACCACTCCTGCGCGTTGCGGTGCAGGTCGGCCAGCAACCGCCGGTCGAACTCGCCCACGTGCTTTTGGAACTGCCCGTTGGCCACCCCGCTGAGGTTGTACTTGGTCGGAACACCGTGCGATCCACTGGCATGCAGGCGTCGGTTGAACGGAACGAGCACGATCTTGGGTGGATTCGAGTCGGCCCGACGGAGTTCGAGCAGGTAGCACAGCATCTGCTTGCTGCCCGGAACGGCCGCCGTGGGATCTTGGCCCGCGCGCACCCCTTCGAGCCACCTCCTCAGCTCGTGGGGCAGCCAAGCCGCGGGCACCGCCTGGGGCCGCTCGTTCACGCTTGCACGGAGTTTCAGCGCAGCCGCCGCGCCGTGCTTGCACTGCGTCTCGTAAGGGCACGTGCACGTGGTGCGCACCCACGTCTCGGC
>CAYJMZ010000375.1:0-2177 GCA_964370995.1 uncultured Fimbriimonadaceae bacterium
CAAGGACGATACAGCCAAATAAAAAGATGCCCTTAAGTTAATGGCTATGACCCCAACCCCTCTCCCCGCGGGGCCGGGGCGAGGGGCCCGGATTGGCGGATCCCTGCTCTCCGATCCCCGATCCCCGATCCCTGCTACCTGCTACCCGGCTACCGCATCTTGCGCACGGCTGCGAGCACGTCGTCCTCATTCGGGATGCACAGCAACTCGAGGGGGCGCGTGTAGGGCATGGGCACGTTCAGGCCGCCGACGCGGCACACGGGGGCGTCGAGGGCGTCGAAGCACGCCTCGCCGATACGCGCCGCGATCTCGGCACCAAACCCGCCGCTCTTCCAATCCTCGTACACCACCACGCACCGGTGCGTCTTCGTCACCGAGGCAAAGATCGTCTCCGTATCAAGCGGCAGCAGCGAGCGCACGTCCACCACTTCGACGTCGAGCCCATCCTTCTCCAAAAGCTCCGCGGCCTTGAGGCACACGTGCACCATGCGACTGTACGCCACGAGGGTCAAATCCTTCCCTTCCCTCGCGATGCCCGCCTTTCCGAACGGCACCAGGAACTCGGGATCGTTGGACACGTCGCCCTTCATCGCGTACAGGCCCGGGTTCTCCGTGAACACCACGGGGTTGTCGTCGCGGATCGCGGTCTTCAGCATGCCCTTGGCGCACTGCGGGGTCGCGGGCGCCACGACCTTCAGGCCCGGCACATGCGCGTACCAGCCTTCCAGCGAATGGCTGTGCTGGGCGGACAACTGGTTCGCCGCACCGCCGGGCCCGCGCAGCACGATCGGCACCTTTGCCTGGCCCGCGGTCATGTAGTGGATCTTCGCCGCGTGGTTGATCATCTGGTCCAGCGCGAGGATCGAGAACGACATCGTCATCATCTCGATCACGGGCCGCAAACCCGTCATCGCCGCACCCGTGGCCATGCCCACGATCGCGGGCTCCGTAATCGGCGTGTCCACGATGCGACGCTGGCCGTACTTCTCGAACAAGCCCTGCGTCACGCGGAACGTGCCCTGATACCGGCCGATGTCCTCCCCGATCAGAAACACGTTGTCGTCGCGATCCAACTCCTCGATCAATGCAAGGCGCAGCGCGTCCCGGTAGCTCATCGTGGTCGAGGGCATCAGTGTCCCTCCTCCGGGCTCATGTCGGTGTAGACGTGGTCGTACACCTCGTGGGCCTCCGGCATTGGAGACGCGTCTGCCTCGTCGTAAATCCTCTCGACCCGCTCCAGAAGCTCCGCGTCGATCGCCTCCAGTTTCTCTTGCGTGGCCATCCTCTCAGCGACCATGTACTGCTCGAGCCGGGCGATCGGATCGCGCTTCTTGGCGTCCTGCAACTCGCCCGGGGCGCGGTACAGGCTCTGATCGTTGTCGGCGGCGCCGTGCCCTGCGTAGCGGTACGTCATCACCTCGACCAGGTAAGGCTTCTTCTCCCTGCGCACCCACTCCACGATCCGCGCGGCGTCGGAAAGGGTCTGGAGCAGGTCCATGCCGTCCACGCGCTCGTGCTTGATGCCGAACGCTTCGCCGCGCTTGTGCAACTCGGGGTCCGCCGCGTGGTACTCGAGGCGCGTGCCCATCGCGAATTCGTTGTTCTCGATGATGAAGATGATGGGCAAATCCCAAAGGCCGCACATGTTCAGCGTCTCGAAGAACACCCCCGCATTGGACGCGCCGTCTCCGAGGTAGCACAGAGTCACGCGGTCCTCGCCGCGATACTTGGCCGCGAGCGCCAGCCCGCCGCCCAACGCCGTATGCCCGCCCACAATGCCCCACCCGCCGTAGAACTGGCGGCCGATGTCGTACAGGTGCATCGACCCGCCCTTGCCCCGGCTCAGGCCGCCGCTGCGGCCCATGATCTCGGACATGACGGCCACGGGGTCGACGCCCAGCACCAGCGCGTGCCCATGGTCGCGGTACGCCGTGATCACGTAGTCGTATCCCTTGCGAATCACGTTGAGCCAGCCGACGACCAGCGGCTCCATGCCGATGTACACGTGCAGGTAGCCGCCCGCCTTGCCCTGGCGGTTGCTGTACAGGACCTTCTCGCCGTCGGGGCCCGTGACCCACATGTCCACGTCCGTCCCCGGCGTGTCCCAGGTGAGCGTCACGCGGAGGTCCTTCGCGGGCACCTGCGCGAAGACGGCCACGGAGTCCTCGGCGGTGGTC
>CAYJMZ010000376.1:0-2169 GCA_964370995.1 uncultured Fimbriimonadaceae bacterium
GCCATACACCCCGTCGGTGCGGATTCCGGCCTGGCCCCCACGAAACGTGTTCGCGGCGTGCCCGAGGATGCGCAGCGTGTGCGCAAACACCACCGCCGAAAAAATCTCGCCACACGCGACCATCAAATCGAGTTCGCGCGGGTCGGGCTCAACCGCGGGGTCCATACCGCGCAACATCTGAACGAGGGTGTCGGTCGCATATGGCTGGCCGCGGCGCCCCATCGCACTGACCACCACCACGGGCTGAAACCCCTGCTCCTTGGCCGACACCACGCGCAGAGCCGCGGTCATCCGCGATTCGGGGGTCGCGAGGCTGGTGCCCCCGAATTTCATGATCTTGATGCTCACTCGGCCACCCTGCCGACGTCGCCGAACGACGCCACGGCCGTTTCGACGTCGGCTGCGTCGATCACGAGCAACACGCGATCGTGCATGTCGCCCAAGTGGTCGATCCGGACCCCGCTGGCGATCACGCGGCGAACGATCCCCGCGATCAGCCCCTCCTCGTCGCGGATGTTCACCGCGTGCACGAGCACGACGCAGCGCTTGTGGGCGATCGCAAAGCCGACCGACAGGGGTTGGAGCGCCGACTCGACGCGCGCAGCGTGCTCTTCGGCCACCACGAACGCGATTCCCGAGGTCGTGAGCTTCACGAAATCGATGCCCACGCCCGCCTTGGCGATGGCCGCCAGCACGCGCAGGCGCCCCGCGGCCAGCGAGCCCGATATCCCCGTGACCTCCACCTGGGCGTACCCCTGCCTTACCTCCACACGGCTGATGCCGCGCGGCTTTTCAAAATCAGTTCCCGGTGCCGTCCGCAAGGATCTTTTCCGCCTCCTCCCAAACGCTCGCCGGGAGCTCGAGACCGCTGGCCTGGGCATTCTCCTCGACTTGCTCCGGCCGGGTCGCGCCGATGATCACGCTGCTCACGGCCTCCTGTCGAAGGCACCACGCCAGCGCAAACTGCGCGACGCTCGCCCCGTGGCCGGCGAGCAGGGCGCCCAACCGCTGCACCCGCCCGAGCACGTCGTCGGCAAGCACCTCGGTCATGAACATGTTCGACTTCTCGTCGGCGCCCCGACTTCCCGCAGGCGGGGGCTGCCCCGGGAGGTACTTGCCCGTGAGCGCGCCCTGCGCCAGCGGCGAGAACACCACGAGGCCCAGACCGTTGCGGTGGCACGTCGGCAACACCTGCGCCTCGACCTTGCGGTTCAGCGCGTTGTACACGGGCTGGTTGCTCGAAGGGAGGTTCGCATTCATCGACGTGGCGACGTCCACCACCTCCTGAATCTTGTCCGCGGGCCACTCGCTGACCCCCCAGTACAGGATCTTGCCCTGCTTGATCAACTCATCCACCGCCCGAACCGACTCGTCGATCGGGGTGTTCGGATCGAATCTATGGAACTGGTAGAGGTCGATGTAATCCGTTTCGAGCCGCTGCAGCGAGTTGTGCGCGGACTCGAAGATGTGCTTCTTGCTCAGGCCCTGGTCGTTCACCGCTTCCGACATTGGAAAGAAGCACTTGGTAGCCACGAAGAGATCGTCCCGGCGGAACTCCTTCAGCACCCGCCCCAGGGCCCTCTCAGCCTCGCCGCGGTTGTACACGTCCGCCGTATCGAAGAAGTTGATGCCCAACTCGAACGCGCGGTGCACCATCGCGCGCCCCGGGTTCTCCCCCAACGAACGCCCCAGCGTGAGCCAACTTCCAAGGGCCACCTCGCTGACACGCACTCCCGACCGTCCCAACCTTCGGTAATTCACACCGAGAGGTTACCTTTCGAGGTCGTGGCCACAAGCATTCCTCTTGCTGGTGGCCGATGTGGAACCCCTCCCGGGGTTCGTCTGCGGGTCCGAACGCCATCCAGGGGTGTCGCTGCGCTCAACCCCTGGCTACGTTCTGCAACCCCTCCGGGGTCCGTTGCATTGTGTCAAGAGAATCCCGTGCCCCCCCCCCCGTGTCGGAGGTGCGTCAGGTTCGCGAGCACGGCCCAAAAGGTCATGGCACGGCGCTGGACGATCTCAATGCAACGGACTCCTCCGCGGTAAGGCTCTCGACAAGGCGGTGCGGGGATCATGGCGCTCACGAAGTCCCAACCGACCCCAACGGGGTCCCAAGAACATAGACGCTGTCTTAGATTGTCAAGGGGATAGGCGCTTTCGCGGTGAATC
>CAYJMZ010000377.1:0-2167 GCA_964370995.1 uncultured Fimbriimonadaceae bacterium
GTCGTTGGTCGTTGGTCGTTTCGGAATGGGCGGAAGTTATTAAACGAGCCTTCCGGATCCGGACGACAAACGAAAAACGACAGGGGCTCGCGACAGGATTGAGGGGACAGATGAACGCTCAGGTCCGACTCAATCCTCCAATCCTCAGTCCTCAATCCTTCCCTGATCCCTACACGACGACTTCGCCGCGCCGCTCGGACACGCGGCGCTCGCTGTGGTTGAGCACCTTCTTGCGGAAGCGCAGGGATTTGGGGGTGACTTCGAGCAGTTCGTCCTCGCGCAGCCATGCCAGGGCCTGCTCCAGCGAGAATTCACGGTGCGAGTCGAGCGCGACGGTCTGCTCGGAGGTAGCGGAGCGGATGTTGTTGGCGGCCTTGGCTTTGGTCACGTTGACGATCATGTCCTCGTCGCGCGAGCACGCGCCCACGATCATGCCGGTGTAGACCTCGGTGCCCACGGGGTAGAAGAACGTGCCGCGAACCATCACGTCCTCATACGCATACCGTGTAATCTTGCCGGCGTCCTTGCTGATCAGGGAGCCCTGCGTGCGCGACTGCACGTCGCCGCGGTGAGGCTCGTAGCCCTCGAACAGCGAGGCGAGAATGCCCAGGCCGCGCGTGAGGGTCAGGTACGCCGAGCGAAAACCGATAAGCCCGCGCGTGGGGATCACGTACTCGAGGCGCGTGGTGCCCCCTTCGGTCTTGCCCATGTCGCGCATCTCGCCCCGGCGGCGGTTGAGTTCCTCCATCACGGAGCCGACGCCCTCCTCGGGCAGTTCGAGAATAAGCGCCTCGCTCGGCTCGAGGATCACCCCGTTGGGCCCTCGCTTGAGGATGACCTGGGGGCGCGAGATCTGCATCTCGTAACCCTCGCGGCGCATGGTCTCGATCAACACGGCGAGTTGGAGTTCGCCCCGCGCGGCGACCTTGACGGTGTCCGCCGGGGCTTCGCGGTCGATCTTGAGCGAGACGCTGACGGCCTCCTCCTTCTCGAGGCGTTCGCGAATCTTGTGGATCGTGAGGAATTTCCCACCGTCGCGGCCCGCGAGCGGCGAGTTGTTGGAGTAGAAGCTCATCGTCAGCGTGGGCGGCTCGACCAGGATGGGAGGCAGCGGCTGTGCGTGGTCGGGATGTGCGATGGTGTCGGAGATCAGCACGTCGTCGAGGCCGGAGAGCATCACGATTTCCCCCGCGCTGACAGAAACGGCCTCGGTGAGGTCGATGCCCTCGTACGTCCACAACTTGGTGATGTTGAAGCCCTGCGTCTTGTTCCCACGCACGTGGGACAGCCGGTCGCCTGCCTTTACCGTGCCGCGGAGGACCTTCCCGCCGAACATCCGGCCCAGGTAGTCGGAGTAGTCGAGGTTGTTCACTTGAAGCAGGAACGGCCCCTCGGACTCGACCGCGGGGGGGGGCACCGCGTTGATGATCATCTCGAACAGCTCGCGCATGTCCTTCTCGGCCCCGTCGGCAGACACGCGGGCGAACCCGGCGGTTCCCGACGTGTAGAGGTGCGGAAAGAACAGGTCGTCAGCGCTCGCGCCAAGGTCGATGAACAGGTCGATGGTCTTGTCGTACGCGTCCAACGGCCGTGCGCCCTCCCGGTCGATCTTGTTGATGCACACGATCGGCTTGAGGCCCTGCGCCAGCGCCTTTTTCAGCACGAACCGCGTCTGCGGCATCGGTCCCTCGTGGGCGTCGACCACGAGCAGCACGCCGTCCACCATCGAAAGCACCCGCTCGACCTCGCCGCCGAAGTCCGCGTGACCCGGGGTATCCACGATGTTGATCTTGTAGCCGCGGTAGTGCACGCTGGCGACCTTCGAAAGAATTGTGATGCCCTTTTCGCGCTCGAGATCGTTGCTGTCCATCACACGCTCGTGCATGTGCTGGTTCTCACGGAAAACGCCCGCCTGACGGAAGATGGCATCGACGAGGGTGGTCTTCCCATGGTCGACGTGGGCGATGATCCCGATGTTGCGAATGGAGACGGGCACGGGACAGGATACCCTTTCGGGACCGATTCAGGTTCAAACGCGCCCCCGGGATGCGCGTCGATATGCTACTATCGTGCCCGAAGCGACGCGCGGGAGAACCTACGTTTTGGCAATTGACACAAGCGACTTCAAGAATGGGATGCACATCGAACTGGAAGGAGAGGTATACAC
>CAYJMZ010000378.1:0-2139 GCA_964370995.1 uncultured Fimbriimonadaceae bacterium
CGCAACACACCACACAACGGCCCCCCAACCCAACGGGGGGGGCCTCCAGACTGGACGCAAAGGCGCAAAGGACGCTAAGGGGTTGGGGTTCCGGAGTTGAATCCGCTCCGAGTTGCGACCTTTGCGCCTTTGCGTGAAACCCCTACCGATCTTCCACCCGTGTGGCACGAGCACCAGTCACGGGGGCATCGTCCTCGTTGAAGATCGATCGATTGGACGGGGCGTGCAAGGTGTGCAGACTGGATGTCCAGAGCGGGGCGGCCACTCGGAACGACGCGTAGCCCTCGAACCGACGGCGAGTGGGGGAGTGGGAGGCCGATGTCTCCGTCCAAATCGGAATCTCGACCAGCAGGGCGCGACCGGGCACAAGGCCGGAGAACCGACCCTGCTCGCTCACGATCAACTTCCCTCGGTACGACAAGGGGCCGTAGACGAATGCGCTGCCAATGAACGAGCCGCCGTTGGACGTGGTGCCCACCGTGCCGCGCGTATCTTCACGGCCATCGACCCTCAGGTGCCGAGGATCGCGCCCTGGGCGGCCGGCGCTGCCGCTCACGATCGCCTCGACGAAGCCCACCTCGTCCACCACGACGGCACACAGCTTGACTGAAGCCCGGCCCACCTTCTGGGTGCCGAGGCCCTTCTCGCCGGCCACGTCGCGCTTCAGGGAGTCCCGTTGGGCGACCAGGTCGTAGAGGCGGGTGCCCGGCGGAAGTGGCAACGTGAGCGCAGGCGGACGAGCCGGATACTGCCACTCGGTCACGCTCCCGGGGTGCGTCCCACCCTGCCGATCCAAGATCGAGCCTGGTGCGACCTCGCTCCGCATGGGGCGGCCGGTGGACGGGTCCACCCACAGCGTGGACTCGAACGCCTGGTGCTGGCCGGCGCCGTCGATGAACTCGTGGAACAGCGTGTAACGATCGGCCGCATGTCCATCCAGGCGAATGCCCCGCTCGACCGCCAGACGCTTCACGCTCTCGCCGTGGAGCATGCGCGAAGTGTCCGGGAACAAATCCCCGTATATGGCAGGATTCGAGACACCCACCACCGCGAAGGGATCTCCCTCGTGGTAACGAACGACGCGATTTCCCTCGAACAGCACGTGGTGGTGGTTTCGCAGCTCGTTCCTCAGCACACGGCCACTGGAATCGCGCCGCACCTCCATGATCAACTCGCGCGTGCCGTCCTGCGCGACGTTCCACTGCTTCCAGACAACGTTGGACGCGTTGTCGGCAGCGGTCACGATCCGCTCGAGCGTCGCGGCGACCGAGGTGCTCGGGCTCATGATGAACACCCCGGCCACGACGGCGACACCGACGGCGGCCAAGGCCAAACGCAGGGGTGTGATCGAGCGCCGGGGCAAAGGGTGGAGGGCGCGCGCGACGAACGCGTCGGGGGCGGCCACTTCGAACGAGCGAAGGGCGCAGACCTGCTCGTCGATCAACAGCTCATCGGGTTTCGAGAACGGGGTTTTCATCGGTTTGGATCTCCTCTGATTCGCTCAGCAGCGCACGGAGGCGCTTGCGGGCGTGGTGGATGCGGGACTTCACGGTGCCAACCGGCACGCCCGCGACGTAGGCGATCTCGTCGAGACTCAGCTCCTGGATTTCGAACAGAACGAACGCCTCCCGCTGGCGTGCGGGAAGGCGGACCAGTGCGCTTCGGAGCCATTGCGCCTCGAGGAGCGAGCCGAACGCGCTCTCTTGGTACACGTGGTCTGCGGGGATGCGCCAAACAAAGCGCTGCCGCCGCCGCCATTTCGTGTACTCGAAGAACGCGATGCGGTGGACCCACGTGCGCAAACTCGCCACCTCGCGGTACCTGTGAATGTCGCGCAGAGCCCTCAAAAGCGCTTGCTGCGTGAGATCCTCGGCGTCTTCGCGAAGGTGCACGAGCCCGCCCAGGAAGCGGTACACGCCAGGGTAGAACTCGCGCAGAAACCTCTCGGCTTCTCTCGAGTCTCCTTGCGCGATGCGCTGAGCCCTTGGCAGGTCGGTGGTGGGTTCCATCGTCGGTCTCGCACGCCCCTATCACCGGTTTGTGGTCCGAACGTTCATTTTGGGGGTGCGTCAAGCATAACGATTAGGGTTCCCGGCTTGATGAGGTGTCGGTCCCTTTTGGGAGTGCGCGAGCTTGCTC
>CAYJMZ010000379.1:0-2123 GCA_964370995.1 uncultured Fimbriimonadaceae bacterium
AGGGCGGTTCGGCACGCGTGGTGATCCCGGGATCCCGGGCTCACTACCGGGTTCGGTGAACTTCAGGGGCTGGAGGGCGTCGTAACCGGTGACCGATGGAACTGTCTCTTGGGGCCAATGGATTGAGTGCAGACCGACAAACGCGCGGGGCCGAGGAGGCACTGGTTGAGCGGTGCCGCCGGCGAGACATGGACGCGTTCGGCAAGGTCGTGGACGCGTATCAGAGCCGTGTGTTTGGGTTTGTACGCCGCATGGTCAAGGACGCCGAAGATGCCGCGGACATCTCCCAGGAGGTGTTCATCCGCGCCTATCAGAGTTTTGAGCGTTTCGACGGCCGCTCGTCCTTGCGCACGTGGTTGTTCCGAATCGCCTACAACCTGTGCGTGGATCGTTCGCGTCGCGTCAAGCGGGCCCCCGCGATCGCCTCCGTGGACGGGGCGTTTTGCCAGGATGAGCCGATCGAGTTCGCGGACCTGCGGACGGGGCCCGTGGAAACGCTGCTCGATGACGAGTTGGCGACCGCTGTCGAACAGGGCATTGCGTCCATGAGCGACAAGTTGCGCACCGTGCTCTTGCTGCACGATCGGGAGGACCTTTCCTACGAGGAGATCGCCCGCACCGTCGGCGTGCCCGTGGGCACCGTCAAAAGCCGGCTGTTCCTCGCTCGGAGCCACCTGCAGTCTGTGGTGAAGAGCTACTTGCACGAAAGCGAGATGTCGAACTGATGGCCAGGGAATTGGAGAATCTGTTTGAGAGGGGCGAAGACGCCCGCCCGACTGCCGGGGAGTCCGGTGCCCTCGACGCCGCACTGCTTTCCGAGCGCGGAGAGAACGTGCGCGGATGGGTGAAGGAATTGCCGGACGACGAGCCCAGCCTCGTGTGGCGCAGCGCATTGAACGAGCGTTTGCGCGCGGAAGTGCCGCACCGCCGCCGTCCGTGGATTCTGTACCCCACTTGGGGCGTGGCGGCCGCCGGGCTGCTGGTCCTCCTTGTGTGGACGTCCCGCCCCCAACCCGTGCAGAACGTGCCCGCAGGGCCGTCGCTGGAGGCCGTGATGGTGTCCGTACACCGGGAATCGGTGCGATCCTCCGAAATTGCAGGGGCAGGCATGGTCCCCAACGATTTGGCGACCCAGCACCGGCCCGCACCCGCATTGGCGCCGTTCGATTGGAACGAGACGGACCTGGAGACCCTGTGATGACCACGCGACGCTCCTGGACGGCAACTCTGTGCGCGTTCGCGGCGTGCGCGCTCGTGGGCGCACAACCGGGCCGCGCGCCGGTTCTGCCCGTGTCGCTGAGAGCGGCTCTGGCCAACGGCCCGCGCCTCTCCTACAGCGGGACGCGCATCGTCGAGTTTCGCGTGGGCGCCGAACTCAAGCGACACGTCGAGATCGTTCGGCGGGACGGGGATCGCTCGCGAATCGAGTTCCCGCGAGATTCCGAGTACGCGGGCCAGGTCATCATCGAAGATGGGGACAACCGCCGCCAGTTCCTGCCTGACACCAACGAGATTCTCGTGCTGCCCGCCAGGCGCGAAGAGGCTTTCGAGCGGCTCAGGGCCATGGTGGAGTCCGTGCGAAGCGGGCAACTGATGCTTTTGGCGGCGCCGGGCGGCGTTTTGGCAGGATTTCGCACCGAGATGGTGTCGGTCAAGGACCATGACGGAAATCTGGTCCAACGGCTCTGGGTGGACCCCCGGTCTGGAATGATCCTCAAGCGGGAGATGTTCGACCGCGTCGGCACGCGCGTGGGCTACTTCGAGTTCATGACCGCGCAACTCAACCCCCGGTTCCGACCCGAGGAGTTCCAGATGCAGCGCCGGGGCGCCCAGGAGATTTCACCCGAAATGCAGCTGCGCCGCCTGGCGCGCGCCGCCGGCTTGCCGCTCAAGCTGATCCCGGCACAGCATGGGTTCCGACTGGAGTCTGTGCGCGTCATGCGGATGGCCGGGGAACCCGTGCTTGTCCAAAGCTACGTGGGTCGAAACGCAAGGCTCTCCCTGTTCACCCTCAAGGGCCATGTGGACCCCGCGCGCATCCGACGGCTTGCACAGGGGGACTTCCGCATCCACGTGTGGAGCGATAAGGACACGACCTTCGCATTGGCGGGGGACCTTTCACC
>CAYJMZ010000380.1:0-2066 GCA_964370995.1 uncultured Fimbriimonadaceae bacterium
GCCGACAAGTCGCCGGGGTGAATGGCGGCGAGCAAGCTCGCGCACTCCCAAAGGGCGATCCCCGTCGAGGTAAAATCGTCCCCCATGGGCCAACCTTACGATCGCGTCTACAACTTCTCCGCGGGGCCGTGCACACTGCCGGTCGAGGTGCTGGAGGAGGCCCGCGATGGGCTGATGAACTGGAAGGGTTGCGGCATGAGCGTGATGGAACTCAGCCACCGCGGGCCGCACTTCGAGGCCATCCTCGCGGACACGGAGGCGACCTTTCGGCGGGTGTTCGGCGTGCCCGAGAACTACAAGGTGCTGTTTTTGCAGGGCGGTGCGAGCCTCCAGAACACGATGCTCCCCATGAACCTGCGCGGCGAGGGGCGCACGGCCGACTACGTGGTCACTGGCGCATGGGGCAAGAAGTCTTACCAGGACGCGAAGATCGGCGGCGCCACGCACCTTGCGTACGACGGCAAACCCGACAACTACTCGAGCGTGCCCGACCTGTCCGCGCTCTCCTACAGCGACAACCCCGCGTACCTGCACTGGACCTCCAACGAGACCATCCACGGCGTGGAGTTCCAGGGCGACTACGACCTGCCGATGCTCTCGGTGTGCGACATGTCCTCGAACATCCTGTCGCGGCCGTGCGACGTGACCAAGTACGCGATGATCTACGCCGGCGCCCAGAAGAACATGGGCCCCGCGGGCGTCGCGGTGGTGATCGTGCGCGAGGACCTTCTCCCCGGCATGAACCAGGGCCTCCCTCCGATGCTCGACTACCGCACACAGGTCGAGAACGGCTCGATGTACAACACCCCCCCGTGCTGGGCCATCTACATGTGCGGCCTGAACTACAAATGGGTCGAGCGCCAAGGCGGGCTCGTACCGATGCACGCGCACAACCGCGCGAAGGCGAAGATCCTGTACGCCGCAATCGACGGGTCCGGTGGGTTCTACAAGGGCCACGCCGACAGCGCGTGCCGATCCCTGATGAACGTGACCTTCACCCTCCCGAGCGACGAACTGACGAGCGCCTTCGTCACCGAAGCCAAAGGGCTCAAACTGGACGGCCTCAAGGGCCACCGCGCCACGGGCGGAATTCGCGCCAGCATCTACAACGCGTTCCCCAAAGAGGGCTGCGAGGCGCTGGCCGCGTTCATGAAGGCGTTCGCGGCGCGCAAGGGCTAACGCGATGGCGCTGCCGATGCGCGGCACCCTGCTGAACACCGCGGCCGTCGCGGTGGGCGCGCTCGTGGGTTGGGGATTGGGCGCCCGCGTGCCCCAGGCTGCGATGGACATCGCCCTGTCGGCACTCGGATTGGTCACGCTGGGCATCGGTGTGAAGCTGTTTCTGGAGTCAAAGAACGTGCTGGTGCTCGCGTTCGCGCTGGCGGTGGGAGGCATCATCGGCCTAGGCCTCGGCATCCAAGATGGTCTGAAGGCGTTCGCGGATTGGGCAGAGGTGTCGCTGGGTCCCGTTGCCTCCGGGCGGTTCACCGAGGCCGTGGTCACCACCAGCATCCTGTTCTGCGTGGGCCCGATGACATTCCTCGGGTGCCTGCAGGACGGACTCGAGGGGAAGATCGAGTTGCTGGCGATCAAGAGCGCGCTCGACGGCATCGGCGCCATCTTCTTCGCGGCGACGCTCGGGCCGGGGGTGCTGCTGACCGCAGTAATCGTGCTGGTGTTCCAAGGGGCGCTCACGCTCGGCGCGCGTCGGCTCAAGGCGCTCGCCCACGACCCCGAACTGCTTGCCGAGACGAGCGCCGTGGGCGGGGCCATGATGCTGGCGATCGGCCTGGGACTGCTCGATATCCGGCACTTCCCGGTCGCAAACTACCTGCCCGCGCTGGTGCTCGCCCCTCTCGCCACGATCGCGGCCCGCCGGTGGCTTCCCGTCCACGCCGATCCTGCCGACGCCCGCGGGGGTCCTCCATTGCCCTGACGAAGCGAGAGGGCTTTCCGAACGCCGGAAATTCGCCTGCCTCGAGGTCGGTGCCCTGCCTCCACGGATGCCGGCCCCCTTTGGGAGTGCGCGAGCTTGCTCGTCGCCTTGCATTCGAGCGGCTTGCCGC
>CAYJMZ010000381.1:0-2025 GCA_964370995.1 uncultured Fimbriimonadaceae bacterium
GTGCTGACGTTTGCACAGCGCTCGCGCGAGGTGGTGGCGGCGTGGCTCGCAGTGGGCGTCGGCGCGTTGATGGTGCTTTCGGGATTCGGGCTCACGGCTGTGGGCGCTCCTTCGGTGCGAATGCCGATGTGGAACCTGGTGTTTGGGAGCGCCTTCGCCTTTGCGGGGTGTTGGGCGATCCTACTGTTTCGGCAGCTCCGCTTCGATCTTCGCAGGGGAACCTACACCGACCGCATGGGCGTCGGCGGGCAGGTTGTGTGGCGCCGGGGAACGATCGGCGAGGTGCACAGCGTGCAAATCTTCCTGCAGGCTCAGATCGGCGGGCGTGCGCTCATGTCCGGCGATCCCGCCGGCCTCAGCATGCGCCTGTGGTGGAAGGACCCCGCGCACCCGACCGCGGTCATCGAGCAGCGCAGTTCGCTAACGGTGCTCCCCGTCCGGTTCGAAACCGCCCACGGCGAGTTCATCCAGCGCGCCAAGCACTACGGTCACCTGCTGGGCGTGCCCGTGGTGGACAGCCTCCAGGGCAACCGGATTGTGTAGGGAGTGGGGGAATCTAACCCCGCAAGAGCACGCGCCCGCTGCGGGCACCGATGGTGCGGCCCCCTGCTAGCACTGGCACGCCGGACACCAACACATCTCGCACGCCGACGCTGAGGAGCGTGGGGTCCTTTGCGGTGGCGCGGTCTGCGATCGTCTTGGGGTCGAAGATCACGATGTCGGCCGCGTACCCGGCGCGCACCAGACCCCGGTTGGAGAGGCCGAGTGTTGCGGCGGGCAGGGAAGTCATCCTGCGCACGGCCTCCTGCAGTGTCAGCACGCGCAACTCGCGCACGTACCGGCCGAGCACGCGGGGGAAGGAACCGGCCCCGCGCGGGTGCGACCCCCCGATCTGGCCATCGCTGCAGAACATCACGCGCGGGTGCCGGATGAAGGTCTGCAGGTCCGCCTCGGTCATCGCCTGCACCGCCACGCTCTCGGAGCCCTCCTTGCCAGGCAAGTGGGTCTTGCGCAGGATTTCCTGGATCAGGGAGATCGGGTCGCGATGGGTTTGGCTGGATAGTTCAAGAAGGGTTTTCCCTACCCACTTGGGCTCGGGAGAATAGTTAGTCAACCTAACGTTTTTGGCGCCACCGACATCGGCCAGCGCCTTGACCCAGATGTCGCGCCGCTCCCACGCACGGCTCGGGGTGAGCGCGGCCATCGTGGACTGCCAGAACGTGTACGGGTACACGTCGGCCGACGCGCTGGGCCCGATGAACCGCGCGCACACCTCGGCCGCCTTGCCCCACACCGCGGCTGAGCCGAGCTTGATGTGCGAGATCTGGCCGTGCGCTCCCGACTCCCGCGCGACCCTCTGCAGCTCCTCAAAGGCCTCAAACGCCTTGTCCGCCTCGTCGCGCACATGGCTGATGGTCACGCCCCGAACCCTGCCCACGGGCCGGTTCAACTCGATGAGTTCGTCGGTGGTTGAGTAGTAGCCGGGGTCGTACTCGAGGCCCGACGAAAGCCCCAGCGCTCCCGCACGCATGTCGGCGTCCACCAGAGCGGCCATGCGCGCGATTTCATCGGCGGTTGCCGCGCGCTTGAAGTCCTTCCCGAGCACGCGCCCCCGGATGCCGCCGTGGCCTGAGAACACCGCGAAGTTGAGCGCAGGCCGCGTGGCGCGGAGCCGGGCGAACGTGTCGGTGATCGGGCCGGCCCATCCGCCGTCCTGCCCGACGACTGCTGTGGTGATCCCCTGGGTGATCTGGCTCGCCGCGGTGGGGTCCTTGGCGATGCCGCCGTCCGCGTGCGAGTGCGCGTCGATGAACCCCGGTGCGACCACGAAGCCCGTCGCGTCGACAACCCGCTCCCCGGGCCTTGCCTGCAGATGCCCGACCTCGGCCACCAGGTCGCCCACCACGCGCACGTCGGCCCTTCGGGGCGCGGCGCCCGACCCATCGACCAGCGTGCCTCCCCGGATCAGGGTCGAGGGGGCAGACAGGGTCAGCGCGGCGAGAAGGGTGAGCATGCCTCTATCAT
>CAYJMZ010000382.1:0-2019 GCA_964370995.1 uncultured Fimbriimonadaceae bacterium
GGGTGGAGGGTCCGTTCGCGGTGTACTCGCTGTGGCGCGGGTTGACCGAGGCGTGCCTCGACCTGTACGACAGCCCCGCGGCGGTGCACCGGGGAGTGCAGGTCGCCGTGGAGTTCGCCAAGCGCTTTGCGGATGCGCAGGTGCGGGCCGGCGCGCACGCCATCGGGATGGGTGACGCCGCGTGCTCGCAGATCGGGCCGGAGCAGTACCGCCAGTTCTTCCTCGAGGGCGAGCGCGAGATCGTGGCCCACATTCACTCCCTCGGCGCCCTCGCGAAGCTGCACATCTGCGGCAACACCTCCAAACTCCTGCCGGACATGATCGGCACCGGCGCCGACATCGTGGACGTGGACCACCTCGCGGGGTCGATGGCGCCCTTTGCCCCCCTGTTGGGACCGGGCCAGGTGCTCTGCGGTTCGTCGGACCCCGTGCGCGTGGTGCGCAACGGCACGCCGGAGTCCGTGCGCGCCTCGGTGTTGGCGTGCCGCAAGGAGGCCGGTGGTCGTGTGATCGTGTCCGCAGGGTGCGAGATCCCGCCGGACACCGACCCGGCCAACGTGCACGCCATGGCCCGCGCCGCGTCCGTGTGAGCACTTCCAGAAGGGACGTTCCGCGGGGGCGTCGAAACCCAACGCTATGTTATCGCGAAGGGAATTTATTGGGGCGGCGACGCTTGTGGCATTCCGGAACGACACCCTCAATGTGGTCGAGGCTCTGTTGGGGCGGGTGGATGCGTCCCCCGCGGCGTGCGCGCAGGACGACGCGTTCTGGGTGCAGATCCAGCAGGCGTTCACCTTGGACCGCAACGTCGTCAACTTCAACAACGGGGGCGTTAGTCCGTCGCCGCGCGTGGTGCTCGACGCCCTTCGCCGACAGATCGAGTACTCGAACCAGGCGCCCAGTTTCGTGATGTGGCGTCACCTCGAGCCCGAGATCGAAGCGGTGCGCCGCCGCCTCGCCGCGACCTTTGGGTGCAGCCCGGACGAGATGGCGATCACGCGCAACGCCAGCGAAGCCCTCGAGATCTGCCTGCTCGGGCTCGACCTCGAACCGGGGGACGAGGTGCTTACCAGCGACCTCGACTACCCGCGCATGATCACGACCCTCAAGCAGCGCGAGCGCCGCGACAAGATCAAGCTCGTGCAGGTCGAGGTGCCGCCGGTGGTGCGCTCGAAGCGCGAGATCGTGGAGATCTTCGCCCGGGGCCTGACGCCGCGAACGAAGATGATCCTCGTGTCCCAGGTCGTGTTCTTGAACGGTCAGATCAACCCCGTGCGCGAGATCGCGGCTCTTGGGCGGTCGCGCGGGATTCCCACGATCGTGGACGGCGCGCACGCGTTCGCGCAGTTCCCGTTCGACCGCGACGGCCTCGGGTGCGACTACTACGGGTGCTCGCTGCACAAGTGGCTGATGGCGCCGATCGGCACGGGTTTCCTTTCGGTGCGCAAGGAGAAGATCGGGGAGCTGTGGCCGATGATGGCCGCGGTGGCCGAGCAGAAGAACGACATCCGAAAGTTCGAGGAGATCGGCACGCACCCCGCCGCGAACCACAATGCGATCGGCGAGGCGCTCACGTTCCACGAGATGATCGGCGTCGAGCGCAAAGCCGCGCGCTTGAGGGCGCTGCGCTCGCGCTGGACTGAAATGATTCAAGACGAGAAGAACGTGAAGTTCCACACGAACCTCAACGCCGACCACTCGTGCGGTCTGACCACCGTGGAGATCGAGGGCATCGATCCGGGCGCCCTGGCGACATGGCTGCTCGACAAGCACGGGATCTTCGTGACGGGCATCGGACACCCCAACTTCAAGGGCATCCGCGTCACCCCCAACGTGTACTCGACCTTCGAAGAGGTCGACCGCTTCGGCGCCGCGATGCGCAAAGCCGCCCGAGAAGGCATCGCCTGATGCTGGTGGCCGTGGTCGTGGCCGCGCTTCTGAGTGTGCACGCCCCGAACGCCGCCACAGAGGAGATGCGCATCGGGGTCTACGGGGAGACCTTATTTTAGAGTGCGCGGA
>CAYJMZ010000383.1:0-2009 GCA_964370995.1 uncultured Fimbriimonadaceae bacterium
GTCTCGGCTCCGACCATGAGTTCGAGGTGCACCGTGTAGGGCCTCGCCCGACTTCCCTTGACGGTCGCCGAGACCCCGCCGTCGGGTTGAGCGTGTATTTCGAGCACGCGCCTGCCACGAAGATACTCGCGCCCCCGATTGAGGATCACACCCTCGAAACTCTCCTCAATCTCCTCGTCGAGCAATGCGCGCATGACCCTCTATTGTGGCGGATCGGGAAGCGGGAACCGGGAAACGGGAGACGGGGGTCGGGACGCGGGATAGAGACGGTCCGCTTATGGCAATGCACCTCAAGATTTCCCGTTTCCCGATTCCCGGTTCCCGGTTCCCGCTAGAACAGCCCCGTGATCTTGCCGTCGGCGTCCACGTCGATGCGGAAGGCTGAGGGGTCCTTGCCAAGGCCTGGCATCAGCATGATGTCGCCGCAGATCGCCACGAGGAACCCGGCACCTGCGGACACGCGGACGTCCCGCACGTGCACGGTGAAGCCTTCCGGCGCGTTGAGCCGCTTGGGGTCGTCCGTGAGGCTGTACTGCGTCTTGGCCACGCAGATGGGCAACTGGCCGAACCCGTACTTTTCCGCCCATTCGAGATGGCGTCTCGCGGCGTCCGAGAACTCGATCTCCGCGCCTCCGTACGCCTTGGTCACGATTGTCTGGAGCTTGTCCACCGCCGAATCGTCCGCATGGTAAAGCGTGTGGAACGTCGAGGGGGCGTCGGCCACCTTCACCACCAGCCGGGCCAAATCCTCGCACCCCGCCCCGCCCGCATTCCACGGGTCGCACGCCACAGCCGGCACACCCTCGGCTTCGCAGATGCGCACGAGGCTCGCGATCGCATCCTTGGCGTCCTCGACGCGCCGATTCACGGCAACCACCACGCCCACGCCGTAGCGCCGAAGGTGGCGGATGTGCCGAAGCACGTTGGCCGCTCCCGCCTCCAGGTTGCCGGCGCCGTGGTGGAGCGCCGAGCGGACCGTCGCGACCAGCACGATCACATCGGGCCCGCGTCCCAGGCGGGGACACACGATGTTCAAGAACTTCTCGGCGCCGAGGTCCGCACCGAACCCGGCCTCGGTCACCGCGTAATCCGCCATACAGAGCGCGCTGCGGGTCGCCTGGATGGACGAACAGCCGTGGGCGATGTTCCCAAACGGCCCGCCATGGATGAGCGCGGGGCCGCCCTCCATCGTCTGCACCAGATTGGGACGGATCGCCGTGCGCAACAGGGCGGCCATCGCTCCGTGCGCCTTGAGGTCGCGGGCGAACACGGGCGCACGCTTGGTGGTCACCCCCACCACGATCGAGCCCAGCCGCTGCTTGAGGTCCTCGAGCGACTCCGACAGGGCAAGGATCGCCATCACTTCGCTTGCCGGGGTGATGACGAACCTGTCCTCGCGCACGTAGCCGTTGCTGAGGCCGCCCAAACCGACCACCACGTGGCGCAAAGCCCGATCGTTCATGTCAAGCGTGCGGGGCCACATGTCGGCGCGCGTGTCGAGCCCGAGCGCGTTGCCGTGCTGGAGGTGCGCGTCGAGCAGCGCGCTCAGCAGGTTGTGCGCGGCCGTGATCGCGGGAAAATCGCCGGTGAAGAACAGGTTGATGTCCTCCATCGGAAGCACCTGGCTGTAGCCACCGCCGCACGCGCCGCCCTTGATGCCGAAGATGGGGCCCAGCGCGGGCTCCCGCAACGTGCAGATCGAGGACTTCTTGATCCGTCTCAACCCCTGCGTGAGCCCCACCGCCATCGTGGTCTTGCCCTCGCCCGCCGGGGTGGGGGTCAGGGCCGTGACCAGCACCAACTTGCCGGTCTTGGTCGAGGCCGCGAACGCGCGCGTCGCCTCGACGGTGAGCTTGGCCTTGTAGTACCCGAGGGGTTCGTAATCCTTCTCCCCAAGGCCCGCATCGCGTGCGACCTCCCGGATGTCGAGCATGGTCGCCTGTTGGGCGATATCAAGGTTGGTCAAAGACCGCGAGGACGTTGCACTCATAACGTTTGTTTGTTCTCCC
>CAYJMZ010000384.1:0-2002 GCA_964370995.1 uncultured Fimbriimonadaceae bacterium
GTGGGGGGGGGTGGCCCCCGCCCTCGGGCGCGGGGTTTTTTCTTCCTCCACCCCGCCCCCCCCCACTCCCAAAGCTAGAGGGCGGCGTAGGCGGCTTCGAGGGCGGGGAGACGGCGCTCGAGCGTGTGCTGCCACACGAGCAGCAGCACCCTGAGGCATTCGGGCGCGAACTTGAGGTGCTCCGGCGGCGCGAGGCACTGGGCGATACGCGCCAGGCCCATCAGAGCCTCGGCGCGCGTGCGGAATCCGTCCGGGTAGCGATCGGCGTGGCGCTCGGCGACGTACCCGCCCGCACCCGGAGAAAACCACGGCTCGGCCTCGGCGATCGGGGTCTCACCCACCGCGCACCGGGCGAAGGACGGCAGGAAACCCGCGATGCCAAGCAGGGCCGTCTGCGCCCACACGTACGCGACCAGCGGCTCGGCGTGCGCCTCCAAGGCCCTCAGACACGCCTCGAGCAGCTCGTACGCGTCGGGGTCCACCTCGTCCCAGGGCAGCACCGCCTCGAACAGCTCCACCAGGGCCAGCGCCATGGCCAGGCGGTCGTAGTCGCTGCGCAGACCCGGGAACGACGTACAGGGCTGCACCTGCGTCACGAAGCGGTTCACGCGCCCGGCGGCAACCTGGAACTCCGCGCACACCAGGGGCTCGGACGAGCCCGCCAGGCGCGACCCGCCCTTGCGCGCACCCTTCGCCACCACGTCGAGCTTGCCCGCCTCGCGGGTCAAAAGCGTGAGGCGCCGGTCGCTTTCTCCCGCGTTCCGGCGCTTCAGCACGATGCCGTGCAGGGTCAATTCCTGCAGGGCGTCAACCTCCCATATGCAGCACGGTGTCGCGAAGCCACTCGATCCACACGAAGTACATGCGGTCGATCAGCAGCGTGAAGCGCATCATGACCGTCGAGCCGAAGATCGCGCCGAAACCGACCATCAGCAGCCAGCGGCCAGAGACCGTCATCCCCCTGATGAACCTGTTCTTGAAGTCGAACGAGAACAGGAAGTAGCTCAGCACGCACAGCACCGTCGCGATGAAGATCAGGTTCGTGATCGCCTGCGACACGTACAGGTTGCCGGCAACCGCCGCCGCCGCCTCCGCGGTCATGCCCGTCGTGTCCGGCACAAAGAACCCATCACCCGTAGGCAGGATCGGTTTGAGCGTGCCGTTGATCTGCGATCCGTACCGGTTCCACCACACCTGCACCTGCTGTCCAGACCACAGCCCGATAATGATGCCGATGGGCACGCGGCTCAGCCAGTTGTGCTTCTTGCTGAACACGAAGTAGCCCATCAGGCCAATCGGCAGCAGCAACACGTACGGCCAGAAGCCGGGCGTGTCCACCCCGCCGCCCTCGGCGGTTACGCCAACCATCTTGTCCCACCACACGGACTTCAGAGACTCCGTCCAGAGCGCCACCAGGGACCATCCTGCGGCCAAGCCCAGGAACGCGTGCTCCCAGAAGCGGTAGAACTTGTTCTCCTTCCACAGCACGGTGTAGAGCCCTACGGTGGCGATCACTCCGATGGTGAGTTTGAGCAGCGGGTAGTTCATGACTTCGCTCCCTTGCGGGTAAGCACCATGCCGATGTTGCCGATGACCACCGCGAGGATCATGAGCGCCAGCGCCACGTGGAGCGTCGGGTAGTAGGCCTTGCCGTTACCCTCGTTGATCGCTCCGGGGAACCCTGGCACGACCTCGGGGCTCTTCTTATTGACGACCACCGGTTTCTCCGGCGGATTGTTGACACCCGACTCCATCAGCCTCTCGATGTCCAAAGCACCCTTGAGCCCCACGCACAGGCCAACCATCTGGCCGGACGCGTAGTACACGGTGCACTCGGGGCCCATGACGCCGGTAACCATCGCGGCCAGCGGGACCTTGCCGTAGAGGCGCTCTACGATGATGTCGAACGTCTTCGAGGCGGTAACGACCAACAGGAGCGGCATGTCGCCGACCTTCTGGATCTTGCTGAGCACCGGCGAGCGAAACACATCCCTCGCCGGCT
>CAYJMZ010000385.1:0-1989 GCA_964370995.1 uncultured Fimbriimonadaceae bacterium
CTGCACCGCATCTCGTGCATCCGCAACCGCCAGGGCAAGGTCGTCGGTCTGACCTGCCGCGTCGGACGCGCGCTCGAGGGCACGATCGACATCATCGACGACATCGTGCGCTCGGAGCAGTCGATTCTGCTTCTCGGGAAACCCGGCGTCGGCAAGACCACGAAGCTCCGCGAGGTGGCCCGCGTGTTGGCCGACGAGGTCGGAAAGCGCGTGATCATCGTGGACACCTCGAACGAGATCGCGGGCGACGGGGACGTGCCCCATCCGGGGATCGGCAGTGCACGCCGCATGCAGGTGCGCATGCCGTCCGAGCAGCATCAGGTGATGATCGAGGCCGTAGAGAACCACATGCCCGAGGTGATCGTCATCGACGAGATCGGCACGGAAGCCGAGGCGCTGGCCGCGCGCACGATCGCCGAGCGCGGCGTGCAGCTCGTGGGCACCGCGCATGGCCAGACGCTCGAGAATTTGATGCTCAACCCCACGCTGTGCGACCTCATCGGGGGAATCCAGGCCGTGACGCTGTCCGACGACGAGGCGCGCCGCAGGGGCACGCAGAAGACGGTCCTCGAGCGCAAGGCTCCCCCCACGTTCGACGTCGTGATCGAGCTACTCGATTTCGACCGCCTCGCGGTGCACACCAACGTTCAGAAGACTGTGGACCTCATCCTCCGCGGCGTGCCACCTCGTGGGGAGATGCGGGTGCGGACCGATCGCGGCCAGTTCGAGATCGTTCAGCGCGAGGAGACCAAGGACATCGACGCGCCCGGCTTCAACCGGCGCTTCCCCTCATTGGCGCATCAGCCCGAGGAGGGCGAGCCTGCGGTCGCGGCAGAAGCTCCTTCCGAGAGCGGACCCGCCCCGCAGATGGTGAAGATCTTCCCCTACGGCATCGCGCGCACCCGTCTCGAGCGCGCGATCCGGGAGAAACGGGCCGCGGCGTACGTGTGCAACGACGTCACGCAGGCGGACGCCGTGATGGCCATCCGCTCGAGCTACCAGAACCGCCCCCGCAAGATCCGGGACCTCGCGGGACGTTCGGTGCCGACCGTGGTCGTGAAGTCCAACACGTTCGCCCAGATCGCCGCAGCCCTCGACGAGATCCTCGCAGGCGCGGGCGAGCAGAAGGACACCGAGGCTTCGGCGATGGACGAGGTGCTGGCGGGTATCGACATCGTGATGCAAAGCGGTAAGCCGTACGACCTCAGTCCCCAACCCCCCACCATACGCAAGATGCAGCACCAGGTCACCGAAGCAAGGCGCGTGGCCAGCGAGAGCATCGGAGAGGACCCCAACCGCCGGCTAAGAATCCTGCCCGTGCGTTTGGGGTGAGGGTGGTTTGTGAGGGAAGGTTTGTGGTTTGTGGTTTGTGGTTTGTGGTTCGGAGGGGACCCTTCCCATTCCACCAAACCGCAAACCACCAAACCACCGAACCACACCCCCCTCACAAGCGCACGGGGGGCGTGCTCGTACCCTCGACCTGTTTCTTGAGCGCAAGCACGGAGTCGTACCACGCGCGCTCGACCTCGTCGATTGGCCCAACGAGCGTCTCGAATGCCGCGAGGTCTGCCTTTGAGCGAAGCAGCGCGGCCAAGGCGTCGGGGTGCTCGCGGAGGAGGTGGCGCACGAGCGTCCACCAATGCAGGTAGTAGAGGTTCACGTGCGAGTCGAGCCGCGGGCCGCCTTCGCCCGACACGATGGCGCGAAGCGGAATCACCGAGCCGCCACGCTTGTCCTCGTCAAGCTTCCCCGAGGTCGCCATCAGGCGCGTCCACCACGCGGGATAGGTGTTCGTGTCCACCTCGTCGAGATCCAGGTGACCCGCGCGAATGCGGCTGGTGCAGAAGCAGCCCGCAAGCCCCTCGTTGAGCCACTGCGGCAGATCGAGGCCCGCCACCTCCCTGTTCAACTGGTGCGTTGCCTCGTGCACCATCCAGTGGTACGGGTTGGGGGTGCCCGTCGCGAAGTACTGGTGGCACACCGGCTCGC
>CAYJMZ010000386.1:0-1959 GCA_964370995.1 uncultured Fimbriimonadaceae bacterium
GGAGAGGGGCAGGGGTGAGGGGCTCGGGGCAGGTATTGCAAAGCATGCCCCGAAGGAGTCGGCCAACACCGTGAATTTGCTGAATGCACTCGCGTCTGACCACTTGCGTCGGAGCCCCTCACCCCTGCCCCTCTCCCCGGGGCGGGGCGAGGGGGATACTAGCGGCACCGCTCGGCTCTCCGCCTCGTCTTTGACGCCTGTGGCCCAGCGGGTGAGGGGCTGGGGCGATCAATGAGCGATTCAACGAGCGGCATCCTCGACCTCACAGAACGGCACGTTTTCATCGCCGGCGGCAGCCGAGGAATTGGGGCGGCGGCGGCGCGCATGGCGGCCCGTGCGGGAGCCGCGGTGAGCCTGACCTACCGCGAGAGCGAACGGGCTGCGCAAAGGTTGGTGCAAGAGATCACCCAAGCGGGCGGGCGGGCACTGACCCTTCACGCCGAGATC
Source organism: uncultured Fimbriimonadaceae bacterium (assembly GCA_964370995.1). GTDB lineage: Bacteria > Armatimonadota > Fimbriimonadia > Fimbriimonadales > Fimbriimonadaceae > JAMLGR01. The sequence continues at coordinate 448 of CAYJMZ010000386.1, forward strand.
TCGGAGGAGAGCCAAGTCGATGCGGCGGTAGACGAGGCGGTGCGCCAACTTGGACCGCTCTCCGGGATGGTCGTGTCGGCCGGCGTGTTCGAGGGCTGCTTCCTGGAGGACATGACCCCCGAGTTCTGGGACCGCACGATGGCCATCAATGTGCGGGGCACCTTCCTTTGCGTCCGAGCGGCGGCTCGGCACATGCGCGGAACCCGCAAGGGTGGCAGCATCGTGATCTACACGTCGACCGCTGGCCAGCGCGGGTCGACGGAGTACTCCGCGTACGCGACTTCGAAGGGCGCGCAGATCATGTTCATGCGGTCCATGGCCAGGGAGCTTGCCTACGACAAGATCCGGGTCAACTGCATCGCCCCCGCTTGGACCGACACCGACCTTGCTGCCGCAAGCCTCGACGTGCTCGGACGCGAAAAGATCGCCGCTGGTTTCCCGCTGGGCCGAATCGGTCTGCCGGAAGACGTCGCAGGCGCAACCTGCTTCCTTCTTTCGGACCTTGCGCGCTTCATCACGGGCAGCACCATCACCGTGGACGGTGGCATGGACATGCGCGGTTGACGAATCCAGACCTGAGGACCGACCAGATACACTGATCGCCACTGATGACCCTCGCCCTCTCGATCGCGCTCGCAGTGCTCGCGCCCGCACAAGACTCCTTTCCCGATCCCCAGATCAACGTCGCCCTCGCCAAATGGGGCGCGACCGCGACAGCCTCCAGCCGCTACGGCAAGGCGTACGACGCCAACAATGCGCTGGACGGGCGCTGGATGGCGATCGACTCCGACAAGTGGAACTCCGCCTCGAACAAGACCCCGCACTGGCTGTCGATCGACCTGGGCCGGGTGAGGACCATCGAGCGCGTCACCGTGCGCCACCAGGGCGCCGACGGGCATGGGGCCCAGTACAACACGTCGGACTTCCGCATTCAACGCGGGGAGTCGCAAGCCGGGCCGTGGCTGGATCTCGTTCCGCCGATCCGCAACAACCACGACGACGTCACGAACCACTCGTTCGCACGAGTCGCGACCCGCTTCGTGCGGCTCCTGATCGAGAAGGGCGAGCCGGGGGCAAACCAGTACGCTCGGATCTACGAGGTCGAGGTCTTGGCGCCGCTTGGCCAGCCCCTGCTGGGGATCACGCCCGTCATGCCACCCGAGTTCCGCAAGGTAGGCGAACGTCTCGAACAGCGCGTGACGCTCGAAGTCCCACCTGGCTTCGCAAACGCCGAAATCGCCATGCGCGTCGGCTCCCAAACGATCACGATCTCCCCGACTTGGGGGGCCCGGACGGATGCGTGGCTGCCGTTCGGGAAGGTCGAGCCGGTTCCCGTCGAACTCCTGTGGGGCGGCAAACCTGTTCTTAAGCGCGAGTGGACCCCCACTGCACCGTTCCAATGGGGCTGGTTCGCGGGCGGCTTCGTACGGATCATCTGTTCGAGCCATCAGGACATCGCCTGGATGGACAGCCCCGAGGCGTGTCGGCGACAGCGCGACGTGGTGGTCATCA
>CAYJMZ010000387.1:0-373 GCA_964370995.1 uncultured Fimbriimonadaceae bacterium
GGTGGGGGTCGACGTCCCTCCCGACGCGGGTGGCCTTTACGAGGGCGATCTCGTGCTCCGTTCGGCCAACGCGGGCCCCACGCGCGTGCACCTGATACTGAACGTGGAGGGCGCGCCGTTGGCCGACCGGGGAGACTCGGAGCTGTGGAGGCACTCCCGTTTGAGGTGGCTGAACTCGCAGGCGGGCGTGTCTGAAGACGTCGTGCCGCCCTACACGCCGGTGGCGAGGCGCGGACGAACCCTCGCGTGCCTGGGGCGCACGCTCGAAGTCGGCGCCGGGGGCCTTCCCGAGGCGATCCGGGCGGGTGGGAAGCAGCTGCTCTCCGCGCCGGTGCGATTCGCGGTCTCTGTGGCGGGATCGCCGGTGCCGATG
>CAYJMZ010000387.1:383-1956 GCA_964370995.1 uncultured Fimbriimonadaceae bacterium
GCTCCGTCGCGCCTGCGTTTGGGGCAGCCTCGCCTGCTGCCGTCTCGTGGCTGGGCCGCTCCGCCAACGACCAGCTGGAACTCGAGTGTCGGGGTCGCTTCGAGTTCGACGGGCACGCGTCCTTCACCCTGAGGCTCAAGGCGTTGCGCGACCTGGCGATCGACGATGTGGCCCTCGAACTGCCCATGGCGACCGGCGCCTCGACCTACTTCATGGGTGCGGGGCGCGGCGGGGGGCTCTGCCCGGACGCCTACGAGTGGGATTGGAAGGGCCCTTGGGACAGCTTCTGGATTGGCGACGTGCACTGCGGCGTGCATTGCGAGCTGCGAGGCGGCGCGTACCACGGCCCGCTGCTCAACCTGTTCCACCCGGCGCCCCCGGAGAGCTGGGGCAATGACGGCCGGGGAAGGGTCGTGGTGCGCAGGGGCGCCGCCGGGGCCGTGGTGCGCGCCTCCTCGGGTGCGAGGGTGCTCAAGGCGGGCGAGAGCGTGGCGTTCGAGTTCGCGCTGCTCGTCACCCCGGTCAAGCCCATCGACACCGCGCGGCACTTCGCGATGCGCTTCTACCACAACGGCGCGGAGATCGCCCCGACCCCCGCGGCGATCGAGGCGGGCGCGAACGTGGTCAATGTGCACCACGCCAACGCGGTCAACCCCTACATCAACTACCCCTTCGTGGCCGTCGAGCCGATGCGGCGGTTCGTGGAGGAGCAGCATGCGGCCGGGCGCAAGGTGAAGATCTACGACACGATCCGCGAGCTCACCAACTACGTCGAGGAGATTTGGGCGCTGCGCAGCCTCGGCAGCGAGGTGTTCGCCCCCGGGGCGGGCGGCGGGTTCGCGTGGCTTCAGGAGCACATGGGTGAGGGATACATCCCGTCGTGGTACCACCCCTACGTGGAGTCGGGCACGGCCGATGCCTCGATCGTGACGAGCGGGTTCTCCCGGTGGATCAACTACTACGTGGAAGGCCTGGGCTGGCTTGCAGGGAACGTGGGCATCGACGGTCTGTACCTGGACGACGTCGCGTTCGATCGGCGCGTGCTGCAGCGGATGCGGCGCGTGCTCTCGGCGGGCGGGAAGACCCCGCTGATCGACCTGCACTCGAACACCGGGTTTTCGATCGGGCCCGCCAACCAGTACGCCGAGTTCTTCCCCTACGTGGATCGCCTCTGGTTCGGCGAGAGCTTCCAGTACGACGCGATGTCGCCCGATCAGTGGCTCGTGGAGTGCTCCGGAATCCCCTTCGGGCTCATGGGCGAGATGCTTCAGGGCGGCGGCAACCGCTGGCTGGGCATGGTGTACGGGATGAGCACCCGCTTTGGCTGGACCAGCGAGCAGATCACGAACAACCCCGACCCGATCTGGAAGTTCTGGGACGCCTTTGGCATCGGCGGCGCCAAGATGATCGGCTACTGGGAGCCCGACTGCCCTGTGCGCACCGGTGTCGCGGAGGTCAAGGCGACCGCCTACGTTCTGCCGGGCAAGACGCTTGTCGCGATCGGGAACTTCGGTGCGGGGGAGGCGAGCGTCCGGCTGGAGTTGGACCTCGCGCGGCTGGGCCTGCGTCGCCA
>CAYJMZ010000388.1:0-1941 GCA_964370995.1 uncultured Fimbriimonadaceae bacterium
GGTGTAACGAATGCTCGGAGAAGGGAGTTCTGAGATTGGTTCTGCTGGGGGTGATGATCGGATCGGACCCCTCACCCCCTGCCCCCTCTCCCCCAGAGGTGCGAGGGGGTTCTGAGGCCTACCTCAGCACCGGTAAGTCAATGCGCGAGGCCGTGGTCCCGCCCGTGAAGAGGGTCTGGGTGGCGGTTTTGAAGTCGCTGGCCTTGGCGGTGTAGATGTTCACGAACGTCTGCGGGTTGCGGTCGATCAGGGGGAACCAGGAGGACTGCACCTGCACCATGAGGCGGTGCCCTTTGACGAAGGTGTGCAGGATGTCCTGGGCGTCGTAGGCCACCCGCGTGGGCTTGCCTGGCACGAACGGCTCGGGGCGCTCGAGGCTGTTTCGGAACTTGCCGCGCATCACCTCGGAGCGCACCAGCATTTGGTAGCCGCCCATCGGCTGCGGGGCGTCGTCGGGGAACACGTCGATGACCTTCACGATCCAGTCCGAATCGGTGCCGGTGGTGGACACCCACAGGTCGATCTTCATGGCCCCCGCGACGGTGAGGTCCCCTTCCAAAGGAGGCGTTTGGAACGTGCGCACATCGGGTCGCTCCTGGGCGAACCGTTGGTCCTCGATCATGAACGTCGAGGGAACGCTGGAGGTGGTTTGCGCGGTGAATGGAACGGGGTTGGCGGGGTCGCTGACCCACGAATTCTGCCCGGTTGGGGGCTCGGTGAACGTGAGACCGGCATTGGGTGCGAAGTAGAGCGCCTGGTGTGAGGTGGTCCGGGGCGGCCACTCGCCAAACGTGCGCCAGGTGTTGGCGCCGGTGTTGAACACGGTGGCTTTGGGCATCTCGCCGAGGTCCGTGCCCTTGAGGAAGTGCTCGAAGAAGCGGAACTGCAGCTCTTTGAACGCGTCGCCGGTGCGCGAGCCGAACTGCACGGGTCCAAGCTTGTCACCGGCGCCGCCGAAGCCGCCATGGGACCACGGGCCCATCATCAGCCAACTCTTCGTCTCGGGCGAAAGCTTGTTGATCGCGGCGTAGGTTTTGAGCGCGCCATAAAGGTCCTCGGCGTCGAACCAGCCGCCGACCACGAGCACGGCAGGCTTCACGCCCTTGAGCCATTGCGCCACTCCGCGCGACTTCCAGTACGAGTCGTAGTTGGAGTGCTCCAGGAGCTCGGACCAGTACACGTTGCCCTTCATGTATTGGGCCGAATTGGCGAGCGGGCCCATGTCGAGGAAGAACTTGTAGCCGTCGCGACCCGGGATGCGGAAGCCTTGCCCGCCGTTTGGTGTGGGCTCGGGGCGTGGTGCGCCGAATCCCGTCATGAACGAGAACCGCTGGGCCAACGTGAGCGCCCCGTTGCGGTGGTCGTCATCGCCGACGAACCGGTCCGTCACCGGGGCCTGTGGAGACACGGCTTTGAGTGCGGGATGGGCATCGATGAGCGAGTGGGACGCATAGAAGCCCGGCTGGGACACGCCGTAGACCCCCACGCGGCCGTTGTTGTTCGGCACGTTGTCGATCAGCCACTGGATGGTGTCGTACGCATCGCTGCTCTCATCGACGTCCTTGGGCGACTTCTTTTCCGGCACGTGCGGCACGCAGTAGATGTGAAATCCCTCGGACATGTACCGCCCGCGCACGTCTTGGTACACGAACACGTAGTTGGCGGGCGCAAACTCGCGGCCTGGTCCGAGGGACGCCCGGATGCGATCGCCATACGGGCCGGAGCCATAGGGCGTGCGCTGGAGGAGAATCGGATGTTTCCCCGCGTTGTCCTTGGGCGTGTAGATGGAGGTGTACAACTTCACCCCATCCCGCATCGGCACCATGACCTCCTGCTTGTCATAGTGGTCCTTCACCAAGTAGGCGTCCTGCTGTGCGGGCGCAAGGAGGGCAAGGGCTGCGAGAGTGGCGATCATCGGTAGATGTTACGCTGTTTTTGGGG
>CAYJMZ010000389.1:0-1915 GCA_964370995.1 uncultured Fimbriimonadaceae bacterium
GGGGACGCCCTTCTGGAAGTACCCGACGAGGGGGGCGACGATCGCGCGGATGTCTGCGGCCGCCGAGGAGGGTTCACCGGGCACGACAACCGCCGCTCGTGGTGGGCTGGGTGCCAACTGGGCGCGAAACGAGGTGTCTCCCCAAGTCAACTCGACCTCGGTCACTCCCTGCCTGCGGGCGACCTCCAGCGCGTGCCGAATGGTCTCGGAATCGAGATGCGCCATCGGGTGGAGTGTACCAGTGCAAGAAAAAGGGAACGGCGGCTGGGGAGGGGATGCACGCCGTTCCTGAGGAGGGGTTGTCTTGCTGTTGTCTGGGCTTCCTCCGTCCGGGTCGCCCCTTGGGAGGATACACACGGTGCAACACGCGTGGGCGCCGATGCGTTCCCAAGGCGCCAAACGTCCCGGTTTGAACCTGCGTGCACACGAGTTGCACGCCGCGCCGCGGCCCAATGCCGAAATATCGGATCGAGCGCCAGATTTCGGGCCGGCAAGCCGATGATTCCAGTGTGCTGGTTGGTCGAATCGTGTCTGGATGGAGAGCGGGCGGCGAAAGTCGCCGAGGCACGGAACGCCTTCCGGCGTGGCCGCGTGGCGCCCGAACCGGGGTGGGGAGGGCGCGTTGGCCATCGTGACCACTCTGGTGTTGATGGGCGAGATCCAGGTGTTCAAGGGCCCGGCACGGTTCACGTGTTTGGGGTTGGGCAGTTGCGTCGGAGTGTGCGCGTTCGACCCGTACATCGGGGTCGCCGGCATGACCCACGTTGTGCTCCCCGCAACCTTCGACGCGGCGCCAGGACTGCCTGGGCGATTCGCGGATCAAGCGGTGCGTGAGATGGTGGCGATGATGGAGCGGCTCGGCGCGGTGAGGGGCCGTCTGCTGGTCGCATTCGCCGGCGGCGCCCAAGTGCTCGACCGCAAGGGCGAGGGCAAGGGTCTCGACATCGGCGGGCGCAACGTGGTGGCCGTGAGGGAACAGATCGACGCCCTGGGGCTCTGCTGCCTGTCCGAGGACTGTGGCGGCACACGTGCGAGAACGATGGTGCTGGACGCCGAGACGGGGAGAGTGACCGTTCGGGCTCTGGCGGGTGGAGAACGGTTGCTCTGCAACCTGAGAGGAAAAGCTGCATGAGTCAAACGAAGAGTATCGAAGAGATCGTCCGGCAGACGCCCGACCTCCCGACGATCCCCGCCGCGGCCCTTGCCGTGATGCGCGAGACGGAATCGGCCATTTCCACGGCAAGCTCCGTCGCGAGGCACATCGCCCAAGACCAGGCGTTGGCGGCGCGGGTTCTCCGTCTGGCCAACAGCGCGTACTACGGGCTCTCAGGGGAGGTTACCGACCTCCAAGAGTGCGTGGTGGTGCTCGGCATGCGGTGCATCCGGAACCTGTCCATGGTTGCCGCGACCTATCCGTGGATGGTGCGCCCGCTACAGGGTTATGGGCTCGGGCCCAAGCAGATGTGGACGCACTCGTTCGGCGTCGCAATAGCCGCCCAGCGGATCGCTTCGGAAACCCGGGCGGTCGAACCCGACCTGGCGTTCACGGCGGGCCTTCTGCACAACATCGGCAAGGTGGCGCTCAGCATTTGCCTCGAGAAGGAACTTGGCAAGGTTGTACGCCTCGCCGAGATGGCGAAGATCTCGTTCGACGAGGCGGAGAAGAAGGTGTTGGGGTTCGACCACTGCGAGGTGGGGGAGTACCTGGGGCGGATGTGGAATCTTCCGAAACCCCTGGTCCTTGCGATCCGGTACCACCACGACCCGAACGCGTGCGACCCGATCTCCCCCCTCGTGGATTGTGTGCACATGGGGGACATCCTCACGCTGTCCATGGGCTTCGGGCTCGGAGGCGATGGGCTCCAGTATTGCTACGACCCGTCGGTTTGTGAGCGGTTGGGACTTGAAGCCTCGC
>CAYJMZ010000390.1:0-1229 GCA_964370995.1 uncultured Fimbriimonadaceae bacterium
GGATGCGCGCATCGCCTGAGTCACCGGCAAAAGGGCGGGGAGTGACGATTTACGATTTGCGGGCCCGTTGCAAACGTCGAGTTTCCGAGCTTCTGACACCGTGCTCAGGTTCAAGCGAGGACCGGATATCCCACAGATGACGACTTCTGCAGACTGGCTCCGTGAATCGTAAATCGCCCGTTCCGCCTCCCGGTAAACTCGCCCCCCATGAAGATCCTTGTTGCGGACAAGTTCGAGGCGAGTGGATTGGAGGGCCTGGCGGGGCTTGGAGAGGTCGTGTCCAACCCCGACCTCAAGGACGAGGCGCTGGTCGATGCGATCCGCGAAACGGGGGCCGACGTGCTGGTCGTGCGCTCGACGAAGGTGACCGAAGCGATGCTGGCCTCGGGCCGTCTCCGCCTCGTGATCCGCGCCGGCGCGGGCTACAACACGATCGATGTGGACGCTGCAAGCCGCCGGGGCATCCTGGTTTCGAACTGTCCCGGCAAGAACAGCCTGGCCGTTGCTGAACTCGCGTTTGGGCTCCTGCTCGCCATCGACCGGCGCATCCCCGACAACGTTGCGCAACTTCGCGAGGGGCGCTGGAACAAGAAGGAGTTCGGCAAGTCGCGCGGGTTGTACGGCCGCACCCTGGGGCTCGTGGGCCTAGGAAGAATCGGACAGGCGATGATCCAGCGGGCCCAAGCGTTCGGCATGCACGTGATCGCCTTCAGCCGCTGGCTGACCCCAGACGTCGCGGCTGCCCTCGGGGTGGGGCGCGCCGATTCGCTCGAGTCGCTCGCATCCCGAAGCGACGTCGTGTCCGTGCACGTCAGCCTCACCCCCGAAACGCGGGGGATACTCGGAGAGGCGTTCTTCGAGGCGATGCGCCCCGGAGGCATCTTCATCAACGCCAGCCGCGCCGAGGTTGTGGACCAGGACGCCCTGCTCGAGGCCATCGAACGCAAGAACCTGTTCGCCGGGCTAGACGTATTCGAGGGTGAACCCGCAGGAGCCGAGGGCACGTATGAAGGCCCCCTCCAAACCAACCCCCGCGTGTACTGCACCCACCACATCGGAGCCAGCACGGACCAGGCCCAGGAGGCCGTGGCGGACGAGACGGTCCGCATCGTGGGCGAGTACAAGGCCACAGGAGCCGCCCCCAACCTCGTCAACGTCTCACGCGCGGAGTGCGCGACGCATCTCGTGACCGTGAGGTACGAGGACCGCGTCGGCGCTCTGCCCCACGT
>CAYJMZ010000390.1:1316-1905 GCA_964370995.1 uncultured Fimbriimonadaceae bacterium
GATCGCGGTCGACCACGCGCCTTCCGCGGATGCGCTCGCGAGCATCAAGGAGCACCCCGCGGTGTTCGACGTCAGCGTGCACCCCATCGACTGCAACGGACTAGTGGGATTCCCCTCCTAGGCGGCTTCGCACTCGACGCGCATGCGGGCGGCGACGGTTTGGAACGCCTGCTCGAGGTGCTCGATCGCGTCGGCGGCGGCAACGGCCTCGCCCGCCTTGCCGGCGAACTCCGCCAGCTTGGCGGCCTCCGCGAGCTGCAGGGCACCGACCGACAGCGCGGCGCCCTTGAGCGCGTGGGCCGTCGCTTCGACCGCGGCAAGGTCGTCCGCTTGCCGCCGCAACTTGTCGACAAGCGAACGCGCCTCGGTGAGGAACGCCTCGACCATCTCCTGCACGAACGAGTCGTCCTCTGGGGAAAGGGACGCCAATGCCTCCCGATCCCACACCGGCCCGTACGGGGCCTGCCGAGGTGTCGCGAGCTCGACAAGGGTTGTTTCCATGCCTGTCCACTTCGCCACCGCGGCATACAGCGCCTCCGCACGCAACGGCTTGCCCAGGTAGTCGTCCATCCCCGCCCCGATGCACAGA
>CAYJMZ010000391.1:0-1808 GCA_964370995.1 uncultured Fimbriimonadaceae bacterium
CGAAAGTTCCGCCCGCCCCGTCGTGTAAAGTGACCCCAAGCAAACGCCATGGACGACTTCGGAAAGACCCAATCGCTCGCATCGGACCCCAATCGGACGATGATGGGTTCTGCGCCCACCCTCGACGCCACCCAGACGATCAAGCCGATCCAGTGCCCCGTCTGCAAGACCTTCAACCCTGCGGGAGTGATGTTCTGCATCGACTGCGGGCTCATCTTCGATCGCGCGCTTCCGGACGACGCGTTTGGCGCCCCGGCTGTGCAGCTGCCCGTGCTGGTGGACCCCTCCGGACGCGAACACCCCATCCGCCCCGGCTCCAACACCGTGGGCCGCGAGGGCGACATCGCGATCGCCGACGCGCGGGTCAGCAGGCGGCACGCGACCATCCACTCGACCGACGGGGTGCTCGAGGTCGAGGACGTCGGCAGCACCAACGGCACACAGGTGAACGGCGAGCGGCTCGATACGGAAACGCGCCGCCCGCTGGCGTCTGGCGACGTCGTGAGCTTGGGAGGCGTCGAGCTGACCCTTGGCGTGCCCGGCGTGGCAGGGGCGACCGCGGTGCTGGGGTCGAACAAGACCGCCGGCCTCTTGGTCCCGCCCCGCGTGGAGGCGCCTGCGGGGCACCTCGTGGGCGATGGCGTCGAGTACCCCCTCAAGCCGGGCCAGAACACTTTTGGGCGCAAGTCCGACAACGATGTGCCCATCGTGGACGCCTACGTGTCCGGCCGTCACGGGATCATCGAACTGGCCGACGACGGCATCTTCCTCACCGACATTGGCAGCACCAACGGCACACTGCTCAACGACGCAAGACTGACCCCCAACATGCGCACGGGTATCACGCCCGACGACACGATCCGCCTCGGAAGCCTCGCGTTCCACGTGCGGGTGGAAGGTGCGCCGGAACCCGACGATGGATGAGATCACCGCAGAGTACGAGTCCGACCAACTGACCGAGGCGGTCACCCTTCGCGTGAGGCCCCGGGTGACCGTCGCGTGCAAGAGCGATCTCGGCCGCGTGCGTGAGAACAACGAGGACAAGTTCGAGTACTTCATGCCCGAAACCGAGGCGGCCATCGCGTCACGGGGCCTCGTGTTTCTTGTTTGCGACGGCATGGGTGGCCACGCGGCGGGCCAAATCGCCAGCGAACTGGCCGCCAAGACGTTCCTCGACGTGTACCTGAACCACCCGGCCAGCGAGCCGCCCACCGCGATGGTCGCCGGTGTCATCGCCGCGAACCGGTTTGTGGGCGACGTGGGCAAGGCAGTGCCTTCGCGCCGCGGCATGGGCACGACGCTGAGTGGCCTCGTGCTGCTCCAGGACGCGGCGTACAGCGTGCAGGTCGGCGATTCGCGCATCTACCGCCTGCGCAAGGGCGAGATCCTCCAACTCACGCACGACCACACCTGGGTCGACGAGGCGATCCGCTCCGGCATGATCCAGCCCGAGGAGGCGAGCACCCATCCGTACCGGCACGTCGTGACGCGCGCGATCGGCACCGAGGGCGACGTCCACCCCGACATCGAGCGGTGGGAGCTTGAGGTGGGAGACGTGTTCCTGCTGTGCTCGGACGGCCTCACCAACCACGTGCCTGATAGCCAGATGGCCGAGATGCTCACCGCCTACGGCCCCTCCGAAGCCGCCTGGCGCCTCGTCGGCGCGGCGCTGGTGGGCGGCGGCAGCGACAACTGCACCGTCGTGGTGGTGCGCATCGACGCCCTGGAGCCTGGTGGAGATTGATGGACGCGTTTCGAACCGCCCGCGTCCGGTTTGAGAGTGCGCTGACGCAGTCCGCGCTTTCCCA
>CAYJMZ010000392.1:0-1782 GCA_964370995.1 uncultured Fimbriimonadaceae bacterium
GACCGAGGGAGCAGCCAGTAAGGACATGCAAATGGACGTGCGCAAACTTCTGATCACCGCCGCGATTGCGGCCACGTTGCCCACCGCCGCGATGGCGAGCGTGGTGCACCGCGATCCCGGCGCCAAGCCCGTCGCCGAGCAGTCGCAGGCCCAGGTCGCCAAGCAGCAGGGCCTGCAGGGAACAACTGCCGAAGTGGGACTCGTGCCGCGCGACACCGATGGCGTCACGGGCGGCCCGATCTCGGATCAGAGTGGTGCCGCCGCGGTGGTCGCGGGACGGCAATCCGAGCTAAGCATCAAGAGCGATCCGCTTGCGGAAGCGGTGGTCGTGGCGGCGTCTTCGGACCTCAAGACGCCGGAGAGCACCCCGGTCGCCAAGGTTGGGTGGGGCATCGGTTTTCTACTCCTGGGATTGGGAGTCGTCGCCGGGCTTCGCCAGTGGACCGCGCGCGAGGTGTCCGATTTACCGGTGGCCCCACGCTCCGTCAAGTGGTAGGGGGCGCTTCGGAACCCTCCTGATTTGCGTGAACGAGCCCAAGTAGACTGGTGCCCATGTCCCGCTCCCCCGATCTGCACGGCCGATTCGGCTCCTACGGGGGCCGATACGTTCCCGAAACGCTGATGCCCGCGCTCGAGGAGCTGGACCTCGCCTTTAGGCAGGCGTGGGCGGACCCCGGGTTCCGTGCGGGGTTCGAGGGGCTCCTTCGCGATTACGTCGGACGCCCGACGCCGCTGACCGAGTGCCGACGTCTCTCGGCGGAAACGGGGCTGCACGTCGTGCTCAAGCGCGAGGACCTCAACCATACGGGCGCCCACAAGATCAACAACGCCCTCGGGCAGTGCCTGCTCGCCCTGCGGATGGGGAAGAGGCGCATCATCGCCGAGACGGGCGCGGGGCAGCACGGTGTGGCGACCGCGACCGTGTGCGCGCTGTTTGGGCTCCAGTGTGTGGTGTACATGGGCGAGGAGGATTGCGCGCGCCAGCAGCTCAACGTGTTCCGCATGCGTCTTCTGGGCGCCGAAGTGATCCCCGTGTCGAGCGGCACGCGCACGTTGAAGGACGCGCTCAACGAGGCGATGCGCGATTGGGTCACCAACGTGGTGGGCACGCACTACATCATCGGCACTGCGGCCGGCCCCCATCCGTATCCGTACATGGTCCGCGAGTTCCAATCCGTGATCGGCATCGAGGCCCGCGCCCAGTTCGTCGAGCGTCACGGGCGCGTGCCGGATGTGGGAATCGCGTGTGTGGGGGGCGGATCGAACGCCATTGGGTTCTTCTACGCATTTCTCGGCGATCCCACGCGCCTGGTCGGCGTCGAGGCGGGTGGCGAGGGGATCGACACCGGACGCCACGCCGCTCCGTTGACCGCGGGTTCGCCGGGAGTGCTTCACGGCTCGTACAGCTACTTGATGCAGGATGAGCACGGACAAGTGGTGGAAACGCATTCCGTGTCGGCGGGACTGGACTATCCCGGCGTGGGTGCAGAGCACGCGCACCTGAAGGACACGGGGCGCGTCGAATACACCGTCGCCACCGACGACGAGGCGCTCGCGGCGTTCCGATGGCTCGCCGAGCGCGAAGGGATCATTCCCGCGTTTGAATCGGCCCATGCCCTGGCCCCCCTGATGCGCCGCGGGGCGTTCCCCGAAGGCACGTCGATCTTGGTGAGCCTCAGCGGTCGCGGCGACAAGGACATGGAGACCGCCGCCCGCCTGTTCAACCTCTAGCAGGGTGCTGAAGAAGGGGCTTGCACCCTATGTTCTCGCGCCACGGACGTT
>CAYJMZ010000393.1:0-1751 GCA_964370995.1 uncultured Fimbriimonadaceae bacterium
GGGGGCCATCTCCGGCGGGCGTTCAGGATGCACGGAGCCCCTCACCCCTGTCCCCTCTCCCCGGGGCGGGGCGAGGGGGACACTGGCGGCACCCCTTCGCCACCCCGATCGCTTGAAACCTCCGGACTTCCCACCTGAGCCTACGCGCCGTAGAACTTCCTCACGTCCGCTTGAAACTTCTCCATCGACGGCTCGTGGATGTACATCATGTGCCCGGCCTCGTAGTCGCCCGTGACGATGTTTGCGCGCAGGGAAGGGTCGAGGCCCATGTGGGACAGCGTGTACTGTGTGGCGAAGTAGGGGGTTGCGAGGTCGTAGCAGCCCGAGGCCACAAAAACCCGCATGTAGGGGTTCTTGCTGAACGCCACGCGCAGCGCCTCGCTGGTGTCGGGGTGGCCTTCGCCTGCCTTGCCCCAATCCCACGTCTCCCAAAGCTTTCGATCGCCTCCGAGGATGTGGTACGGCGCGTCGGTCTTATAGCCTAGGTCGCGCCGGACGTGGTCGTTGAACATCGCCGTGTACGGTGGCCGAATGGCGCTCATGGAGGGGTCGTGCTGCGGGGTTTCGCCCGAGGCGTCGGAGTCGATGCCCTTGAATCGGCTGTCGAGGCGGCCCACGGTGCGGCCATCGTGGCGCAACAGCTCCTTGCAAAACTTGTGGATGTTGACCCGCAGGGCCGTGGCGAGGCAGTAGTCGACGCTGAGGCCGGTGTATCGCGCCAGTTTCTTGGCGATACCCGAGCGCTCACGGGCGGTCATCGCGTCGCCCTTGGCCAGTGCCAGCGTGTACTCGCCGCCGGCCCACGCCTCGGCCTCGCGGAGCGTCGCGCGCAAATCGGTCTGCAGGTCCTGCGTGAGCCGTCCGTGGTACCACGCGGTGGCGGTGTAGGTGGGCAGGAACAGCACGTAGGGCAGGTCGTTGCCCTTGTTGAAGCGCGCGGTTTGGAAGTTGAGGATCGAGGACACCAGCACGATGCCGTTGAACGCCACGCCCAGATCGATGAGGTGCCCCGCAAGACCGGAGGCGCGCGTGGTCCCGTAGCTCTCGCCGACGAGGTACAGCGGCGACCCCCAGCGCTCGTTTCGGCACAGGAACAGCCGGATGAACTCGCCGACCGACTCGATGTCGCCCTTGAGCCCCCAAAATTTCTCGCCGAGTTCCTTCTTTGCGGGGCGGCTGTAGCCTGTTCCCACAGGGTCGATGAACACGAGGTCGGTGTGCTGCAGCCAGGTCTGAGGGTTGTCCACGAGTTGGTATGGGGGTGGCGGCAACTCCCCTCCCTCGAGCATCTTCACCCGCTTGGGGCCGACCACGCCGAGGTGCAGCCAAACCGACGACGAGCCCGGGCCGCCGTTGAACGAGAACGTGAGGGGCCGCGACGCGCTGCCGCCTTTCTTGCGGTAGGCGACGTAGAACATCCCGGCCTCGACTTCGCCGATGTCGCTCTTGATGGGCAACATTCCCGTGGTCGCGGTGTACTCGAACGGCTTGCCGTCGATGTCGATCTTGTGCTTCGTGACGATCGGCGCGGCGTCGGTGTCGAGCGGATACACCTCGGGCTTCTTCTCTTCGGCGGGGGCAGGTTTCTCGTTTTCGGGCATGACGGTTTCTAGTTTGGCGCGTTCTTGGGGATTCTAACCACGGATGGCACCGATGGGCACGGATGGACTTTCACGCAAGGGCGCAAAGGACGCGAGGGAACTCTCTTGTCTTCGAGGCGCGGGTCCTCGGCCTGGGGCTCTCATCCTGCC
>CAYJMZ010000394.1:0-1733 GCA_964370995.1 uncultured Fimbriimonadaceae bacterium
CCGCGCGATCGATTGCAGCCCAGCCTCCCAGAACCCCCGCGAGCGGATGTCGATGCCAAAGCGGGTCGCGAGGGTCGCCGCGTCGTCGAGGCCCGTTGAAGACAGAAGATCGTCGTAACCTGCGCGGAAGCCGTCCGGGTCCTTGCGGTACACCTCAAACAACCCCAAACCAAAGAGCAGGCCAAACATGTACGGGAAGTTGTAGAACGAGCGACTCGCGCTGTAGTAGTGCGGCTTCATCGCCCACATGTACGGGTGCAGGAACTCGGAATCGAGCCCGTCGCCGTACGTGCCCCGTTGCGCCTGAAGCATCATCTCGCACAACTCGGAACCGGACACCTCCCTTTCTGCGCGCAGCCCGAACACGGCGTTCTCGAAGTCGAAGCGGCTGGTGATGTCCACCACCACCTGGCACGCGCCCTGGAGCATCGCCTCGAGGATGTCGAACCGATCATCGGGGTCTGCCTGCTCGAGGGCCGCTTGGCGGACGATCGTCTCGCAGAAGATCGAGGCGGTCTCGGCCAGCGTCATCGGGGTGGCTTTCTGCAACGGCGTGCGCTGGGCGAGGCACACGTTGTGGTACGCGTGGCCCAGCTCGTGGGCGAGGGTGCTTACGGCGCCATACGCGTTCTTGTAGTTCATCAGCACGCGTGACTCGTCCCTGCGCAAGCCCATGCAAAACGCCCCGTCGCGCTTGCCCGGCCGCGGTTCCGCATCAACCCAGCGCTCCCGGAACGCGCGCTCGGCAAACGCCCGCAGTTTTGGAGAGTACGAGCCGAACTGCTCCGCAACGAACTTCTCACCCTCGAAGTAGGACCACTCGCGACCGCTCTTTCCAGTGGGGGCGAACAGGTCGTACCACGCCAGCTGCTCAAGCCCGAGGTACCTCGCCTTGGCCTTGAGGTACCGGCGAAAGTCGGGAAACGACGCGCGTGCGGCGCCGAGCATCGCGTCGAGGGTCCCGCGGTCGATATGCGCGTGGAACAGCGCCTCGTCGAGCGGGCCCCAGCCGCGCCGCTTCGCTAGGGTGCCCACCTCGCCCTTCACGCCGTTCATCGCAGCGGCGATCGGGGCCTCCCACAGCCGCCACGCCGCGAGTTCAGCCTCGTAACCGCTGCGGCGCACGTCGCGATCGGGATCGTAGGCGAGGTTGCGCACCGCGCTCATCGCCATCGACTTGCCGTTCACTTCGACTTCGATCTGCGACGAAACCGTGCCGTGCAGCTTGCCCCACGCGGTGCCGCCGGACAGTCCGAGGTCCGCCGCGAGATCCTCCTCGCTCGGGTTCATCAGGTGCTGGGCGGCCGTGTGCGCCTTTCGCAGCGCAAACGCATGGTCGGCCGCCGACGGCGACGCGAGGATCAGAGCCTCAACGTCCTGGGCGCCGATCCAGGCCGTGAACCGGGTGCCCAGCTTCGCCAGCTCCACAGCCTTGCCCTCCAAGCGGCTCATCGATCGCTTGGCGAGTTCGTCGCGCGAATCGGTGGTGACAAACGCGTGCACAAACGCCCGGATCGGCTGCACGTCGGTCAGCACCGCGTTGTAGGCACCAAGCACCTCGTCGAAAGCCCCCATCTCCGCCGTGCCCGCCGCGCCCACGCCATGTCGGTCGAACAGCTCCACGAGCGCATCCACCGACGCGCTCCAAACCGTGAACGCCTTCACGAATTCGGGCGAGTCGAGGCTGGGGAACACAATCTCCATATCCCAGCGAGGCATCGAGGCGGTAGGCG
>CAYJMZ010000395.1:0-1683 GCA_964370995.1 uncultured Fimbriimonadaceae bacterium
ACGCAGGGGTGCGCGCTTCAAGAGGCTCGTACCTGATGTTCTTGGACGCCGACGACACCTTGGATCCCGACTGTGTCGCGTGCCGGACCAGGCTGTTTTTGGACGACCCCGAGGTCGGCATCGTGGGAGGCGGCAACCGGTTTGTGGACGTTGAAGGCAAGGTCATTCCCGGGCGCTCCACGCCTGTGGCGGCACCCGTGCGTCCGAGCGCGAGCCTCTATGTGCGAGAGTGGTGGTCGCCTACCCCCGGCCTCATGATCTCGCGTCGTGCCCTCGAGGTCTGCGGCATGTTCGACCCCTTGCTGCGATCGTGCGAAGACTACGACATCCAGATTCGCGTCACGAGGCGCTTCAAGCACGCCTACGACCCCGCACTCCGCGCAAACTACCGCCAGGTCCCGGGGTCGATGTCCCGGAACCACCTGGTGATGATCGACAGTCTCATCCAGGTGTTCCGCAAGAACCGGGCGTATGCCGAGAGCCCATTGCGCTACGCGTGTGACGCGACCGTCGGGTTGTTCAACCAGATATGCGGAACGATCTTCGGCAACCTGCTGAAGGAGTACTCCCTTTCGCAGAGGGTTCGGGTGCTGACGCGCCTGGCCGTGCAGCGGCCGATCATGGTGCCGTTGATTGGTGCGTGGGGTGTGCGGTTCGCTTGGAACCGGGTGCTTTGGGCGCTTGGGACCGGCCCGCTGAGGCGCAAGGAGGCGAGCGACCTTGGCTGACGCATTGAACCCGCTCGTGACGGTCGTGATCCCGTGCTACAAGCAGGCCCACTTCCTATCGCACGCCATCGACAGCGCCTTGGCCCAGACCTACCCCCATGTGGAGGTGATTGTCGTCAACGACGGATCACCCGACGACACCAGCGCGGTTGCGAGGTCCTACGGGGATCGCGTGCTGTTGATTGAGCAGCAGAACACGGGCCTGTCGGGGGCGCGAAATGCGGGCATACTCCGCTCCCATGCGCAGTTCATCGCACTGCTCGATTCGGACGATGCCTTGCACCCCGAATGCGTGGCGTGGCGCCTTGCGATGTTGTTGGCGGAGCCTGAAGCGGGGTTGGTCACTGGCAACGTGCGGTTTGTGGACGAATCGCTTCGGCCGATCGCGGGCAGGACCGCCTTCGCACCGGCGACGGATTCGCCGAGAACTGGGGACGTTCTGCGCGGCAACGTTGGCCCCACCTGCGGCATGATTCTGCGCAGAAGGGCTCTCGAGTTGTGCGGGCTGTTCGACCCCCTGCTCCGTTCATGTGAGGATTGGGACGCGACCCTCCGAATCAGCACGAGATTCAAGATCCTGGTCGACCCGAGGCCCTTGGCCGACCTCCGAGAGGTGCCAGGCTCGATGTCTCGCGGGCACACGGCGATGTGGGACACCGCTCGGGCGGTCATGAGGAAGAACCGGGCCTACGCACCTTCGGGTTGGCGTTTCTTCCTTGATTCCCGCGTTGGGCTCTTCTACCACCTGCTTCTGATGATGAATCGGGTGCGGTTCGAGGAGACGGGCTGGCGCCGCTTTGGCGTGATGGCGCGATTCGGGGCAACGAGGCCCAGCGCGATCCCCTACTTTGTGCTTTGGGGGATGCGTTTCGCCTGGAACACGTTGCGCCGCCGGCCCCGCTAGCAGGGTGCTGAAGAAGGGGCTTGCACCCTATGTTCTCGCGCCACGGACGTT
>CAYJMZ010000396.1:0-1672 GCA_964370995.1 uncultured Fimbriimonadaceae bacterium
GGTGAATGGCGACGAGCAAGCTCGCGCACTCCCAAAGGGGGACCGACCCCACCGACCAGGCTTCCTCCCCCCGGGGAATCCGCTACAAGACGCACACAAAACCTCATCGTGCCGGGAACCCTAATCGTTAAGCTTGACGGACGTCTTGGGCGGAGGTGCGGCTTGTGACGCCCCACTCTTCGGAGGGCATGGACGCGGCGCGCCAACTCAACGCGGTCGTGGAGACGGGGTGAGGGTCGGCATCGTCGGCCTCGGGGCAGCCGGCTTGCACGCGTGCGCGCTGCTTGAGTCCATGGGGGTCGCCATCGAGGGATTTGAGGCCCGCGCCCGCACGGGGGGGCGGCTTGAGTCGCCTCGAACCGACGACGGGGTGCTGTACGACGCGGGAGGCGAGTGGATCGATGCGGACCAGGAGCGAGTGATCTCGCTGGCCGAGCAGCTCAACGTCGCACTTGACGCGACGGGCTTCTGGCCGGGGCGCGTGGTCCACGGCGACAAGCACAGCAGCGAGGACCTCTTGTGGGCTGATGCGCTCGAGGACGACCTCCGCGTCGAGGCCGCGGCGCGCGAGCTGTGTCGCGACCTCGTCAGCCCGCCGTGGAAGAACGTGCGGCAAGGGACACTCGATCGCCGCTCCCTCGACGACTTCCTGCGCGAGCACTGCACCAGCGAGCGCGGGCTGTGGGGGGTGCGCGCCAAGCAACGGAGCGACGAGGGCGATGACCCGGAACACGTCGGCCTGCTCGGCTGGCTGTGCGGCTACCTGCGCTGCATCGACCGCGAGCCCGCAGCGATGAGCGCGTACCGCTTTCAGCACGGCGCGGCGGCGTTTTGCGAGGCGATGCGGGCGCGCATCCGGGGGGATCTCCACCTCGGGCACACCCTGCGGCACGTGGTCCAGGGCCACACCGGCGTGAGGCTTGAATTCGACGAGGGAAGCTACGACGTCGAGCGGGCGATTCTGACGCTCCCGCCGCCCGCCATGGAGCGCGTCGTGTTCGACCCACCCCTCGACGTGCCCAAACGCTGCGCGGTGGAGGCTTGCGGAATGGGACGCCAGGTCAAGATCGCGTGGCAATTCGACCGGGCGTGGTGGCAGGACGAGGAGTGGAACGGTCGGATGCTGTGCGATGGGCCGGTGCAACAGACGTGGAGCGCGGGCCGCGGCGAGGCCCCGGTGCTCTGCGCCTACATGTGCGGCGACGACGCCCAGCGCTGGGCCACCTCGACAGACCCGGTGCGCGGGGCTCTCGAAGAGCTGAAGCGAATCTGCCCCCAGGCTGGGGACCACTTCGTCCGCGGGTGGATGCACAACTGGGTGTCGGACCCCCTTGCGGGCGGAGGTTTCTCGCATCTCGCCCCCGGCTACGTGCTCGACTTCATGGAGCACATCGGAACACCCCACGGTCGCGTCCACATGGCGGGCGAACACACCGCAATGTGGACCGGGTGCATGGAGGGCGCGCTGGAGAGCGCCGAGCGCGTGGCTCGGGAGATCGCGAATGCGTGAGGTGTGGACGGATTTTCGCTGGGGCTTGAGCGGTGAACGCCAACAGATGATCGTCGAGGACGGCAAGGTCCTCGCCCGAGGAGTAAACCTCGATGCAGGCGAAAGCGACGCGAGAGAGGTGAGTTTCGAGGGACGGTGGTTGTTGCCCGCGTTCAACGACGC
>CAYJMZ010000397.1:0-1666 GCA_964370995.1 uncultured Fimbriimonadaceae bacterium
GCGCACGTACTTCTTGAGCGTCCAATCGACCGGCACGTACTTCGAGTGCTTGCTTGGGCTGTTCCTCACCGCGACCTCGGCGGCGAAGCGGATCACCTCAGGGCCAACCCTCTCGGGCTTGCCACCCGCGACGATCACCACGTGGGCCGAGGTGGCGCCTCGGATGTGCAGCCACACGTCGCTCGGCCGCGCCACACGGTGGGTGAGGTAGTCGTTCGAGGTCGCGTTCTCGCCGTACAGCACGCGGTACCCGTTGGGGCCCAGCAGTTCGCGCACGCGGTGGCCCTCGAACGGGCGGTCCGTCTTCTCCGTTGTGGGCGCGAGCTGGGTGTGGACCCATCGCCGCTTGAGGGCCTCCGCTTCGAGGCGCGCCAATTCGGTTGGGTTCTGGGCGGCCTCCACGTGCGTGGCAAAGGCGATGAGCTCTTGGAGGTCGGCGCTCAGGCGTTCCCGCTGGTCGGCAACGTTGTCTTTCGCGGCTTTGGCCTTCTTGGCGCGAAGAAACATGCCGGCGGCGTTCTCCAGGTAGGTCTTCTCCGGGTCGAGGCGGATCGAGAGAGGCGTGCCGTCGTAATCCTCGGCCTCGAGAATCGCCGCCCCCGGGGGCAACGTGGGCCCGTAGGCAAGGATCAGCTCCGCGTTGCGCTGCAGGCGTCCTGCTTTTGCGGCGGCGTCCAGAGCCTGGGCGAGGTCGGAGAGCGCGACTTCGCGGGCCAGCCCCACGCGATCGAGGCGGGCCCGCAGGCTGGCGCGCCGCTGCTCGGTCTCGTGCCCGGCAGCCTGGTGGCCGAAATGCTCTGCCAGGGCCTCTCCGAAGGGACACGCACCCCCTTCCGCGATCGGCGCCTCTTCGTAGCCGAGCGCAGCCACCGACACCGGGTAGGCGCCGCAGCCGGGCGAGACCATGGGCTTAGATCCGCCTCGAACCCAGCTCCCGACTACCGAAGGGGGCTCGCCACGCGCCTCCAGGAGCTTGATCAGGAATGGCGAGGCCCCCTCGAACTCGCGCGGGTCCTCCCCGGGCTTTGCCTTCCAGACAGGCGGCCTCGGCGGAAATGGCGGGCGCTCGTAGGGCCGGTTTGCGGTCACCGGGCGCGAGCTCTTCGACGGCGGGACGTGCTTCGCGGCTGCCACGATGCGCCCGTCGGGGCCAACGAGCACCACGTTCGCGTGCTTGCCCATGAGCTCCGCGACGATCCGGTGGTTGCCCTCATGGTGCTCGATGTCGATCTCGAGGATGCGGTCGAACCCCACCTGCCGAATCGCCGCGATCCGCCCGTCCACCACCCGCGCGCGAAACGCCGTTGACAGCCCCGGCGGGGGCGAGATCCCCTTGCGACGAGCGGCTCCCCCGTGGGCGCGGGCGAACTGCGGGTGCCAGCACAGCATCAACTGAGTCACGCCCGGCCCGCCGTACAGTTCGAGCAGCAGCGAGTGCTCGTCCGGCTCAACGGCACGCTGCACCTTCCCACCAACCCACGCCTGCAGCTCCGCCACGACGGCTGCGAGGGTGAGGCTGTCAAAGGGAATGGGTTTCATCTCAGTAGAGTGTTGAGTGTTGAGTGTCGAGTGTTGAGGGAGAGGTTCCGGCCTCAACACTGAACACTCAACGGGCAGATGTCAGCGTTACCTGGTCAGCGGGTGTCAGCGTCACCGGGTCACAGCC
>CAYJMZ010000398.1:0-1633 GCA_964370995.1 uncultured Fimbriimonadaceae bacterium
AACCACAAACCACAAACCACTACCCCTTACCCCTTCGGCCGCTCTTTCAACACCAAGCCGTCCGCGGCGGCCTTGGCGGAACCTCCGGGGCACCAGATGTCCACTTGGGTTTCGGTCTGGGGCAGGACCTTCGACAGAAGCAGACGCCAGCCGGGGTGCGACCATTTGGCGCGAATCGCGTCCACCTCGCGCCCCATGCCCGCGCCTGCGTACGGCTTCTCGCTGAGCCACCCTGCGGGCAGACGCGATCCGTCCCTCTTGGCGAGTTTCTTGGCGACGGCGGGAAACAACCGCTCCTTGACCGTGGCGAACCGCTGCTCCGCCGCCCCGGCCTTGGCCTCCGGAAGCGCCCCGCCAACCAGAGCGCCGACGTCCAGGCCGGTCCACATCGTCGCGAGCACGTGCGACACGCCCAGCACGACGACCGCTCCGACGATCCGGATCACGCGCGAACGCACCATCGACACGATCATCGCGAACATCACACCACCCACGGCGGGCACCAGGTACGGCACCGAGCTCTTGGGATACAGCGGCTGCAGCAGCCAAAGCACCCCAAAGCCGCACGCGGCATAGAACGTGAAGAACCCCCAGCGCACGACCTTCTTGCTCAGCGTCCACACCAGGTAGGCGCTCGCCACGCCCAACACGGCCACGATCGCCAGCACCATGGTGGCGTCCACGCCGCGCATCCAATCGAAGGTCGGGAGGCTCACGGCGCGTTCACCCTCGCCTTCGAGCGGCGCGACCTCGGTGGCGCGGCGACAGTCTCGGCGACCTGCACCACCGCCTCCTTCGCCAGCAGGGGCCGAAGATAGCGCCCCGTGTGCGAAGACTTTGCAGCCGCGACCTGCTCCGGGGTGCCGATCGCCACGATCTCCCCGCCCGCAGTGCCCCCCTCGGGGCCCATGTCGATGACCCAGTCGGCGGTCTTGATCACGTCGAGGTTGTGCTCGATGACCAGCACAGTGTTGCCCTGGTCCACGAGTTGGTGCAGCACCGCCAGCAGCCTCCGCACGTCCTCGAAGTGCAATCCCGTGGTGGGCTCGTCGAGGATATAGATCGTCGAGCCCGTCGCGCGTTTCGAGAGTTCGGCGGCCAGCTTGATGCGCTGCGCCTCTCCGCCGGATAGCGTGGTGGCCGGCTGGCCCATGCGGATGTAGCCGAGGCCGACCTCCTGAAGCGTCGCCAACTTGCGGTGGATCTTGGGGATCGGCTTGAAGAACTCGCTTGCGGTCTCGAGGGTCATCTGCAGCACGTCGGCGATCGACTTGCCCTTGTACTTGACCTCCAGCGTCTCGCGGTTGTAGCGCTTGCTCTTGCACACCTCGCACGGCACATACACGTCCGGCAGGAAGTGCATCTCGATCTTGAGAATGCCGTCGCCCTCGCACGCCTCGCACCGCCCGCCTTTGACGTTGAACGAGAACCGCCCCGGCTTGTAGCCCCGCATCAGTGCATCGGGCGTCTTGGCGAACAGCTCCCGGATCAGATCGAACGTGCCCGTGTACGTCGCGGGGTTCGATCGCGGCGTGCGCCCGATCGGGCTCTGGTCGATGTCGATGACCTTGTCGAGCGCCTCGTGCCCGTCAAGCGAAGCGTGCTCCGCCCACGACCCGCGCGTGCCGTACAC
>CAYJMZ010000399.1:0-1586 GCA_964370995.1 uncultured Fimbriimonadaceae bacterium
GGTCCCCATGGTGTTCGACTTCCCATTCGGACACAAAAAGGCGGCGCTGACGCTTCCACTTGGGGTGCGGGCGCGCCTGGACGCCGACGCGGGCACCCTCGTGTACACGGAAGGGACATGCGCCTAGGCTGGATGGCCCTCGCGGCCGTCCTCGCACCCGGAGCGATCGCCCAGACGTGGGAAAAGGCCCTGGCACCCGGCCTCGTGTACCGCACCGAAGTGGACGCGTCCCTGCCGCGCATCGTGCACGCCCTCCGCTTCAGCGTGGGCTCACCCGTGGTCAAGGCGGCCCCCGAGCTGGGCGAACTCACCGTGTACTCGGACTCCCCGTACCGCGGCCGCGAGCCCATCGGCACGCTGGTCAAGCGCGCGGGCGCCATCGCGGGCATCAATGCGGACTTCTTCCCCCCGTCGGGCGATCCGCTGGGCTTGATGGTGAGGCAGGGCGAACTCGTGAGCCTTCCCCACCCCGAGCGTTCTGCGTTCGCGTGGGGCCCGAGCGGAGTGGCGATCGGCAAGGCGCGCTCGACGCTCACGTTGAGCCCCCAGTTGGGGGATCCCATCCGCATCGACGGTTTCAACCAGGAGTGCGGCATAAGCGACGTCAACCTGTTCTCGGAAACTGCAGGGCTGGCGTTCGCCAAGGCCCCCTTCGTGAGGGCCGTGCTCGACCTGGGTCGCGGCACGATCTCGCCCACGGGTGAGGCGGAGGGCACCGTGCGCTCGGTCGCTTCGGACGGCGCCCTGAGCGTGCCCCCCGGCACTCTCGTTCTGACCGCCACGGGTCCGAAGATGGCCTTGTTGCAAGCGCTTCGCCCTGGCACGCGGGTGCGCTTGACGTGGCGCACGGAGGGATTCGATTGGCAGAGGTATCCCAATGCCGTCGGCGGCGGCCCCCTCCTCCTCCGGGACGGGCGCTCGGCCATCGACGGCGAGGGCGAGGGGTTCTCGAAGGCGTTCGTCGAGGCACGGCATCCGCGCTCCGCCGTGGGACGCACCCCCGAGGGGGACGTTTGGTTTGTGACGGTCGACGGCCGCCAAACCATGAGCGGGGGCGCCTCCCTTGAGGAGTTGGCGGCAATCATGAAGGGCCTCGGATGCACCGACGCGGTGAACCTCGACGGCGGAGGCAGCACCACGCTCCACATCCTCGGGGTCACCGTCAATCGGCCGAGCGACGGCAAAGAGCGCGCGGTGGCCAATGGGGTTCTGTTCTTCGGCAGCGCACCCCCCGCCGACCCGCGCGAGTTGCGTCTGGCCCTCCCCGACACGTTGGTGGACGGGCAGAGCCTCACGCTCAAGGTGTTCGGAGGGGACGGGCAGCCGATTCCCAACATCGACGTGCTCTGGGGCGCGATGGGGCAGGCGTGGATCGACCAAGGCGGGCTCCTGCGCACCCTGGGCCCGGGAACCGCCGACATCACCGTCAGCGCTCGGGGCCAAGTGCTCACCGGAAGCATCAAGGTTTTGGCGAAAGGCGACTGACGAGTCGGCTTTCGTCGTGTGTCGTTTGTCGTTTGTCGTTTGTCGTTCGAGGAGATCGGAACGGATCAAGCCCCACCGCATAGAATTACCAACGACTAACG
>CAYJMZ010000400.1:0-1580 GCA_964370995.1 uncultured Fimbriimonadaceae bacterium
CGGCGAAAGCACCCCCGACACGAGGGTGGCACGGTTGCGTCGGCCTTCTTCAGCAACCTCTAGGCGCCCGTCTTCGGCCAGGGATCGTCGTCCCCGACACCCAAGCGCACATCGACCGATGCGTTGCCCGGGTATATGCATGCGGTGAGTGGAATGAATGTGGCGGTGTTGGGCGCCAGCGGGGCGGTGGGCCGCGAGTTTCCGGCGCTCTTGGAGGCGAGGGGTTTCCCGGTCGCGTCGCTCAAGTTGCTGGCGAGCCAACGGTCGGCGGGCGCCACGGTGTCGTTTCGCGGCGAGCCCATCGCCGTGGAGGCGGTCGGCGAGCGGTCCTTCGAGGGGATCGACCTCGCCCTGTTCAGCGCCGGCGCCGCACGCTCCCGCACCTTCGCGCCGGTCGCCCTCGCGGCGGGCGCCTGGGTGGTGGACAACTCCAGCGCGTTTCGGATGGACCCCGACGTGCCGTTGATCGTTCCCGAGATCAATGCGTCCGACTGGCGCCCCGACCAGCGCTTGGTCGCCGTGCCGAACTGCAGCGCGATCATCCTTTTGATGGCGGTGGCCCCGTTGCGCGCATTGGGAACGCTTCGCCGGCTGGTTGTCAGCACGTACCAGTGCGCCTCGGGCGCCGGCGCGGCGGCCATGCGCGAGCTGGAGGACCAGACCCGGGCGGTGCTCTCGGGTCAACCTGCGGTGCCGCGCGTGCTGCCCCACGTGTATGCGTTCAACCTGTTCAGCCACAACACCGCAATCGGCGCCGACGGGCGCAACGAGGAGGAGGTCAAGGTCGCCGAGGAGAGCCGCAAGATCCTCGGGATGCCGGACCTCGGGATCAACGTGACCTGCGTGCGCGTTCCCGTGTTGCGGGCGCACAGCGAGAGTGTGACCATCGAGTTCGAGGGTCCGTGTCCGAGCGAGGAGGCCGTGCGCGAGGTTTTGGAGCGCGCGCCTGGAGTCCGGGTCGTCGACGATCGCGCCGCCAATCACTTTCCCATGCCGATCGAGGCGGGCGGGCAAGACGACGTGCTGGTGGGACGCATCCGCCGCGACCCGAGCCACCCGTCGGCGATCAGCTTGTTCGTGAGCGGAGACCAACTGCTCAAAGGCGCGGCGCTCAACGCGGTGCAGATCGCCGAGATGATCTCGAAGAGTGTTGAGTGTTGAGTGTTGAGTGTTGAGTGTTGAGTGTTGAGTGCCGGCGAAGCGTGGGGTATGATCTTCGCTTGCGTGCCCCGGGGCCGCGAGGTAATCATGGCGAGAGTCTGTCAAGTCAGCGGAAAGAAGGCGAACAACGCAAAGCACATCCGGCACCGTCACTCTGGTGCATGGAAGTTCCGAGCCCCCAAGAAGAACCGGCTTCAACTTCCGAACCTGCAGGTTGTCAGGGTCCAGACTCCGAACGGGCGCGTGAAGATGGTCGTTTCGACCTCCGTGCTCAAGAGCCCCGAGTTTTCCGCGGTGATCGCGGGCCAGAAGGCGATTCCCAAGGCGTGGCTCAAGAAGCCCACCTACGGCATCTAGTATCTCTCGGCGCTCACCCATGCCTCCGCAGCCCCGCTGTGGAGGCTTTCGTTTCGGCTTGC
>CAYJMZ010000401.1:0-1542 GCA_964370995.1 uncultured Fimbriimonadaceae bacterium
AAGGTCTGAACCCCCTCGCACCTCTGGGGGAGAGGGGGCAGGGGGTGAGGGGTCCGGAGCACGTGACGATTGCTCGCGGTTGGGCTCTTGTTGAGCGGTTTCTGACATGACCGGCGAGCCGGAGCCCCTCTCCCCCGGAGGTGCGAGGGGGTTCAGAGGGCAAGTCTTGCGGCCAACTCGGCAGGCTCAAGGGTCTCGAATCGGAGGCGCTTCGACCGAGAGGTGTGGCCGCGCACGACGCTCACCGAGGTTTTCGGCACCCGTACGGCGCGGGCGAGCAGTTCGCACACGCGCGCATTCGCGGCGCCGTCTGTGGGCGGGGCGGTCACCCATACCTTGACGGACCCGTCGGGGAGGGTCTCCACGGCGTTGCGGCTGCTGCGCGGCTGAACGCGCACGTCGAGTTCGGCGCTCATTCCGGCGCGGCGCGGCCCTCGACGACGGACAGGGGGGTCGCTTCCAGCGTCTTCGACGTCGCGTCGGCGAGCGCGCGCAGTCCCGCGGCGGCCCTCAAAGCGTCCAGCCGCAGCGCCTCAGCCTGTTCGTGCATCCGTACGATGCGCGCCTCGGCTTGGGCCACGATCTGTTCGGCCTCACGGTGGGCCACCGCACGCGTGTCATCCGCCGCCTTCTGCGCGAGCAGCAGCGCGTCCTTGAGGGTGGACTCCTGCGCGCGGTGGCCCAAAAGTTCGGCGGTGAGGCGTTCATTGGCGTCGCGGGCGTCGTCGCGTTCGTGGATGAGGGTCTCGATCTCCGCGGCCGCGCTCGCCAGCCACGAATCGACGCTGCCCCGGTCGTATCCCCGCAAGGTGCGGCGCAGGGTCAGGCGCTCAAGATCGATCGGCAGAATCCGTTCCATCACTCAATCTCCTGGAGGCAATCCATGCCTTCCCGGTAATTCTACGCTGTTCGCCCGCCTGGGGTTCTCAGCCACCGGGTTTTGCGGGGGAGTTCGGTATCGCAGGTTTCGAGGCGCCGTCTTTGATCTTGCGCTCGACGCGCGACAGGTTGACCTTCGCGGCTCCGTCCGCCGGGTCGAGTTTGAGCAGCATCTCCCATACGCGCTTCGAGTCCGACAGCAGGCCGAGGCGATCGTACGCGTGGGCCAACACGCGGAACGAGTTCGGGTGCGGCGCTTGCGCGAAGTGCAGCGAGGGTTCAAGCAGGGGCGGGATCTCCAGGTACGTCTTCTTCATGAAGTAGAAGTTGGCCTCGGGGTACGCGGCGTCCGGGTTGTCGGGGTTCGACTTGCGAAAGCGCACGTACGTCGCGAGGGCCTCGTCCCACGCCAGGGTGTTCTCCAGCATCCATCCGAGGTTGGTGGCGACCTCGTAGTCGGCCGGCCGGATCGCGTGGTCGCCGCGCATGGCCTGGATCGACTTGGGGAAGTCGCCCGTTTCGAACCACACGTCGGTTTGCACCATGATCCTTCCGGACATCGCGTTTCGGATCACGTCCATGCGGTGGGCGTCCAGCTGCTGCGAGGGCGCCGGCACCGCCATGCCCGCGACGAGAATCCATGCGATGCACCGCTGAAGAGTC